>JAFQEY010000054.1 GCA_017398765.1 Akkermansia sp. | reverse complement strand
TTTTTTGTTTCATCGCGGCATACGGGGGAAGGACTCATTGCCGTCCTTCCCCCGCCCCCCCATCCTGGCTAGGGCAGTTTGGGCACCATTAGTGACTGTTTGGGGAGCTTTCCGGTGTCGCATTTGATTTTACAACTCGCATGCTACAAAATCGCGCAAAAAATGGATTGACCGCCCGCACTGCATTATGCTATAAAACATTTGCGCTCATCCGGACAAAAAACAAGAAGAAATAGCTTATTCGTGTCAAAAGGAGGGCGGCAGCTTACTCTGTGGCATAATTTCTATTTCCGATGTTGTCGTAATCGTAGCTGTAATTGCAGCCATTTACCGTGGCATTGGTCAGCTCGGAGCGGGAGTTATATGCGAAGTTATCGTTCACCGTCTGCCCATTGCGGGCGGTGCTGTGGGTGAGCGGGCGCCCGAGAGAGTCGTAGGTGTAGGTACGCTATGTCACAAGCGTATTGCTGCGGCGATAAGCCATGCCGATGAGTAGATTACGCTGCGTTTCATAGCTCTGCGTGAGCGTCATGTTGCAAGGCATGGTGAGTGTCTGCAACTGGTTGCTGCCGGGCAGATAGCTGTAACCAAACTGCTTTTCGGAGCCTCCGTGCAGGAATCCAGCGGTAGAAATACGACCATCTGTGCCGTAGCCGGTGGTGACAGTGTGCTGCACCGTACCGTTCTTGGCATAGGTGAAGCCCGTAGAGCGACCCATGGCATCGTGCGTCTCGGAGATAAGGTGAATTACCCCATTTGTCACAAGACAGTCGTTCTCATGTTCGCCATAGGCGTTATAACCAGAATTTCTAACGCCCGCACCATCCATCAGCTGAGTCATCTGACCGAGGTGATTCTCTTCGTTTGCGTTAATTTCTTTTCGATAAGTTCGTAATCTGTTGTGTAACAAATAGATGGGGTGTGATAAAAATGTTGCTCACCTTGCATTACTCTGCTATTGTCTGATTCTGCTGATACTGCGTGCTCGGCCGCTCTGTGCTGTATGTCTTTGTTTAGACTTGAACCGGAGTAGATTTTGGGAGATACTGAAAAGACCTCCGCATGAAGATACTGAGACGAAATTTGAGCCTGATGCTGGCCGTGCGCTACCTGAACCCTTTGCGCACCCTTTTTTCCGTGATTACACTTATCTGCCTGGCCGGTGTAGCGTTAGGTGTCATGGTTCTTATCGTGGTGCTTTCCGTCATGAGCGGGTTACAGAAAGAGATGGAATCGCGCGTGCTGGCACTTACGCCTCACTTTGTCCTGTATCCCGGGGATGATATGCAGCGAGTGCGGCTCTCTGATGAGTATGTGGATTGGTTTGCCGTGATGGAGCGAATTCGAAAGATTCCCGGGGTGGTGAGCGTGTATCCCCAGTTGGAAAATGAAGCTTTTGCGCAGGCTCCAGGCAGCCGGATGACGGTACGTTTCAATGCTGTTGAACCGCATAATGACGGGCAGGTCGAACCGCTCAAAGTGATGCTGCGGGACGGTACTTTTGACTTTGGCGAGGGGTTGGATCAGGAGTGTGTTATTTCTGCGCCCACGGCACAGGCGTTGGGCTTGTATGTGGGGGATTCCCTGCATCTTACCCCTGTGGGTAGCCTGGATGAGGTGGCAGATATTTATGCCATGATTCAGAACCCGCTCCAAACGCATGAGAATAAGGCGTTCATGGATGGAGTTGCCACTCTGTTTGCCGGAGCCGCCGCCACGGAGGGAGGGCTGATTCCTGACGGAAATAAAATGGCGGCTGTTGCGGAGCACATCTCCAAACTTGACCCCGCTAAGCTCCGGCAGAGTGAAGAGGATGCCTGCACAGTGTTTTTTGAGATGATACAGGCGCATACCGGCGGTATTCCTTTTAGCGCGGAGGAGCAAAAACGCTGGTGCACCACCGCGCAGGAGTTGGCTTCACTCGACCGCGATAAGGAAGACGGTAAAGCGGTCAAGAGTATCAATGAGATGGTGATGCCCATGGATTTGCGCATTGTAGGTATATACCAAACGCCGGAAAATATGCCCGGTCCGAATGTGTACCTGCCGTTGCAGATAGCGCAGGATGTCATGGGGTATTCTCAGGATGGCTACAGTCAGGCGCAGGGGATTTGTGTGCGTGTGCAGGACCCGAACAATATGGGTGATATTGAGACTCAGCTGCGGGATGCCTTGCCGGAGATGAAAGTGGGAGAGGAGGGACGTGTGCTGCGTTGGTACATTGCCCCCTGGACCCGTTCCTTTGAACAGTGGTACAAGCTGATTGCCAATGAGCGAGTGATGATGAGTTTTGTTCTCACCTTTATTTCGCTGATTGCCAGTTTCTGTATCATGGCGGTCATGTTTACCATGTCCATGCAGCGTAAGCGTGAGATTGCCGTGCTGCAGGCATTGGGGGCAACGCCGAGCAAGATAATGGGTATTTTTGCATGGCAAGGGGTAATCATCGGCCTTGTCGGTGCGGTTTCCGGTGTTCTGCTTGCGTTGCTTGTATTGCATTACCGCTTGGAAATACAGGCCTTTCTTGCCTCTGTAGGGATGGACCCATTCCCCATGGAGGCGCATGGGTTGACGCTTCCGGCGGAGTATGACCCGGTTACGTTTGCCATTCAGGCATTTAAGGCATTTGTGATGGTTACGGTGGCAGCGTTGATTCCCGCGTTTATCGTTTCCCGGCAGGATCCCGCCCGGGCGTTGCGTTCCAACTGATTATTGGCACTATGGATATATACTGGATTAAAGACAGAAAGAAATGCGGGCCCGCTTCAGTACCTGATGTGGTTTCCATGGTGCATACCGGGGAGCTTCCGGCGGAGACGCCGGGGTGGCATGCCGGATGCAGCGGTTGGATGCCGCTGCGTGAACTCCCTGCGCTGGTGGATTTTCTGAATACCCCTGAGCCGGAGGATGTCAGTCTCCGGGAATCTGAGCAACAGGAGCCCGGAAATGACGGTTTGGAGCAGTTGCCGCCGGTGCCACCCCGGAGCGAGGAAATGGGAAAAGGCTCAGAGTCGGGGGCTGCGGAGATTGTACAGGCTGATTTTCGGCTTCCTTCCGCGAGAGTTCGTCTGTTGGCAAGACTGGTGGATATGTCTGTATACAGCGCGTTGATGTTTGTCGTGTTTTACATGACCGGAACAGCGTTCTCGATGAATTTGCTCCCCTATGGCCCTATGTTCTGGTTGGGCCTTATCGGCATGGAGGCGGTTTCGCTTCACTTTACAGGTACAACCCCCGGAAAGAGATTGCTGGGTATTCGCGTGTTCAGTGGCGTAAGTGCCGGTGAACAGGTGACGGCTCTGATTCCCCACATTGGGCTTGCTCAGGGGTTGTGGCGGTCTTTCCTTGTCTTTATAGGCGGCATGGGGATGATGGTCTACATTCTCCCTTTCATCATGGGGCCGCTTGCTCTTTTCCTATTGAAGAAGCGAGGTTTTACCACGTGGGATATACGCGCACACACCCTGCCGGTGCAGGTGCAGGTGCCGTCATTCTTCCGGTATTTACTGGCATTTTTTATCATCTATGCTTCTCTCAATATTGTTTCTACCTGCATGATGCCGTGGATTCCCGACATGGTGCAGATGCTGGAGACTCAGAGCCCGGAGCACGCTCGCATGCTGCGAGAAATGCTGCCGCAGGAAGCCATGCCGGTATCTCCGCCTGCCGCGGAACCTGTGTCTCCCGGAATCCGTTTTCTGGAGTTGTAGGGCAGTTCATTCCCTCAGCAAGTTTAGCTTGTTTATGCGAGTGCGGGAAATTCTGAAGCAGACGGAATATAGGCTTGAGTTAGCTACCGATTCAGTGTAGAATCACACCCGCTCATGACCAGAAAGACATTGCAGATAGGACTTGCCGGGCTCGGGACTGTGGGCACAGGTGTGTATGAAACGCTGTGCCGCAATCACGATTTGCTGGAGACGCGTGTGCAGATGGCTTTCAATGTCAGAAAGATAGCTGTGCGCGACATGAATCGCCCCCGCGAGGTGAAGGTGGCTCCGGAATTGCTGACAGAGGATTGGCATGAGCTGGTAGATGATGAGCAGATAGACATTATCATCGAACTGATAGGCGGTACCAAAGATGCCTATGAGCTGGTGAAGGCGGCTTTGTACGCCGGTAAGCCGGTGGTGACCGGAAATAAGGCACTGTTGGCAGAACATGGAAGCGAGCTGTTCCGCATTTCTCAGGAAAAGGGGGTTCCCCTTTATTTTGAAGCCTCCTGCGGTGGTGGTATCCCGATTATTCAAAGTTTGCAGAATTCTCTCATTTGTAATAATGTAGAGAGTATAACCGGCATTATCAACGGTACCAGTAACTATATTCTCTCCTCGATGGAGAAGGATGGTGTTTCTTACGAAGCAGCTTTAGCTGCGGCGCAGGAAAAGGGCTATGCCGAGGCTGACCCTACATTGGATATCAACGGGCGTGACGCAGCGCATAAAGCACTGATTCTGGCGATGCTGGCCTATGGTACACCGCTTTCACCCGATAGGATATCGGTGTACGGAATTGAGCGAGTAACCAGCACAGACTTTGCCTTTGCCGCCCGCTTGGGCTACACAATCAAGCTGTTGGTTGTCATTAAACACCATGTGGAGGGTGATCGGCTGGAGCTGCGTGTTCAACCCAGCTTTGTTCCGCAGACGCATCTGCTCTCCAAGGTGGATGGCGTGTTCAATGCCATTGCCGTGAAAGGGGATATTGTGGGTGAAACCGTTTTTTATGGGCGCGGAGCAGGGAAGAATCCTACGGCAAGTGCCGTTATCGGTGATGTGGTGCTGGCCATGCGCGAGTGCCGCCACCCCGAGTACCATACCGGGTTTCACCCCTACACCAAGAAGATGGATGTAATGCCGCAGGAAGAAACGGAAACGCCTTATTATGTGCGGTTTCTGGTGCAGGACAGGCCCGGTGTGATTGCCGCCATTGCCAGTGAGCTGGCCAAGCTGGATATCGGCATATCCGCCACTTCCTCTACGCCGCATGACATGGTGAACGGCATGCCGCGCAATAATCTGGTGTTTATCCTGCATACCTGTCCGTGGGGAAGACTGCGCAAGGCTCTCAGGGCATTGCGTAAGCATGACTATATCGAACGCCACCCGGCGGTATTCCGAATTGAAACTTTTACCAATAATTGACGACCATGGCTCTGATTGTACAAAAATACGGCGGTTCATCCGTCGGTACCATTGACCGAATCCGCAATGTCGCCCGCAGACTGATTGAAACAAAAAAAGCCGGCAATCAGGTGATGGCTGTTATTTCCGCCATGAGCGGTGTGACGGACCGTCTCATCGGTCTGGCTAAAGAAGTGATGGATAACCCGCCCGAGCGCGAGTTGGACATGCTGTTGGCCACGGGTGAGCAGCAGTCCATAGCATTGCTTTGCATGGCAATCACGGATATGGGCTGCAAAGCCATGAGTTTTACCGCTCATCAGGCCGGTATTCACGCATACGGCTCCCACACACGCGGGCGCATAGCCAATATAGTGCCGGAAAGCGTCATCAAGGCATTGAATGATGATTACATCGTGGTATGTGCCGGATTTCAGGGTGTCAAAAAGGAGGACGGCACCATCTATACGCTTGGGCGCGGTGGTTCAGACTTGTCCGCCATTGCCATGGCTGCGGCGGTTAAAGCAGATTTATGCCAGATTTATACGGATGTGGACGGAGTCTACACCTGTGATCCCCGCGTGGTGAAAGATGCCCGCAAAATTCCCGTACTTTCATATGAAGAGATGCTGGAAATGGCTTCCAGCGGTTCCAAAGTGATGCAGGCACGTTCCGTAGAGTTCGCTAAGAAGTTCGGAGTCGTGTTTGAAGTCCGCAATTCCATGAACAATAACCCTGGTACTATCGTGCAAGAAGAAAATTCTGCTATGGAGTCACTCGCCGTACGCGGTGTCTCTATCGAACGCAATCAGGCCCGCGTCACCGTCTCGGGCATTACCGCTCCCGTGGCATACACCGCTATCATACTTGCCGCTCTGGCAGAGGCAGAGGTCAATATCGACATGATTGTGGCCAACACGGCCAATGATGGTGTGGCGCGTCAATCATTTACGATGAACATGAATGACCTTGGGTCCGCACAGGCCGCGCTCAAGAAGGTGTTGCCGCAGTTGGGAACCAAGGCCCGACTGGAAACGGAAGCCGGGCTTGCCAAGCTGACTGTAGTAGGCGTGGGCATGCGCTCCAACGCCGGGGTTGCAGCCACCATGTTCCGAGCACTGGCGGAAGCCGGAATCGCTACCGGGATGATTGCTACATCAGAAATCCGCATTTCCACCACGGTGGAAGCCGGTGATATTGAGCAGGCCGCCCGCGTGGTACACGGTGCTTTCAATCTTGACCGGGTGACTGCCTGATAGTCTTTGATGAGCGACGAGCAAAAGCCCGCACTGACTCCTGCTCCTGAGAGGGAGGAGGAAGAGTTGGAGTTCCGTCCTTTCGTAAAATACGCCGGGATAGGATTAGCTGTGTTGTTGGTGTTAGGTTCGGGGTATGCCACCTATGCCCTCGGTTACAGGCAGGGCTATGAGTCCGGAATCTCTTCCGGGCAGGTAGAAGCCTCCATCAACAATGCTGCTGTGCAGAGTATTTCCCGCCTGATGCAGGTGGGAGCCGCGCATGATGAGGAACTGATGCGCATGGCCGCAGATACGGAAAAGACGTTGGCCTGGATTCATGATGATGCGGTTCGGCGGGAAGCGGAGTGGACACTTGCTTGCGCGCTTCTTCAGCGGCGCATGGCTGATAAAGCGGCACCGATATTGGATAAACTGTTTGCTCGGGCTCCGCAGGAAGCCTTGTGGAGTCGGCGTGCTTTCATGGCTGCCGGGTATTTACAGTCCGGCGGGCAACAAGATGCCGCCGCCAGGTATTACCGTCTGGCTGCTGATGTCGCGCGCAGGTGCTCTGCGACCGGGGAGTACGCGCACGCATTGGAAAATCTGTCCGCTGTCTTATTGTGCGCCGGTGCAAAAGGTGACAAGGTCAACGCTAAGCTCAATGATATACTCCGCGAGGCTGAGGCATTGGGTGCAGCTGGTTTGACCTGCCGAGCCATGATATTGCTCCATGAGGGGGAGAGATTGCGCGACAGCGGTCATGCGGAGAATGCCACCCGCTGCTTTGAAGCGTTGATGAAGTTACTGCCGAAGGATACGGCTCAACTGCCGCCGACAGCTCTCATCTGTTTTGGCGCAGCGGCGAAAGAAACGGGGCATCCTGAACAGGCACAGAAACTGTTGGAACAAGGGTTGCAGGCTCCCGGAGTCTCGCTTCATGATACTCTTTGTCGGCTTCCGGCTCTCCGCCATCTTGCTGCTCTGGCTCAGGAAAGAAATGATACCATGACTGCATTGGGTCTCCTGAATCAGGCGGAGGCACTTGCCACCGGGAGAGTAGGTGCGGACCATGCGTTCTGGAACTGTCTGTTTGTGCAGAAGGGCTGGCTTCTCTTTCTGACCGGGAACAAAGCTGCAGCGGCTGAGCAATTTAACCGAGCCCTTCGTAATAACCCGGTACCGGCCGTGGCGGTGCAGGCTCAGGAGGGGGCAGGGCGCTGTGTTCTGGATACCAATGCAGAGGCTGCATCCAAACTGTTTTCCGACGCTGTACAGCTGCGCTTGAAGCATTTTGAGCGCGATACGGTATCACTGGGGCGGCTTTTGCTGTTGCATGCGCATGCACGGGATGCGGTCAACATGCCCGAACAGGCAGTGGAGCTATATGCCAAAGCGGCTGAGTATTTGCAGGGTGATTCCCCCGAGCTTGTTGAAAATTACCGCATGGCTCTCTTGGGGCATGCGCACGCCCTCTTTCGCGCCGAAAGATGGCAAGAGTCTCTTACTGCATGGGAAAAGGTTTTGCCTCTGCTGGAGGACAGACCGGAGCTGCGGGCTGAAGCTACCGAGCGCATGCAGGATTGCCGCGGAAGGTTGAATCTGACAGACCCGGACTTTACCTCGGATATTTCTTCTTAAACACCTTTTACCTCGTATCACCACATGCAACGACGTTACCGTAAAAACCGCAGACAGGGTAATCATACCCTGCCGGTTGTCGCCATCGGCATCACCGTGGCGGCTCTTGCCATCGGCGGACTCTTCTACAAGGGGGAGGATATTCTTCAATATTTTAAGGGACAGACCATCACCGTTCACAGCAACAAAGAAGCCAACGATAATCTCAACCGCCTGCTGGGAGATTTGGCCGGAGATAAAGCCCGCTTACTCGAGCTTGCAGAGAATTCTGCTACCCGTTTGGGGTGGATTGAAAACGTGGACACTCGGCGCCAGCTCCGCTGGTTCCTGATGTCGCGGCTGGTGGATAAGGGACTCTGGGAGGAGGCCGTTCGCATTCTGCCGGAGGTTGAATCCCTGGCTCCGGTGGAAGGGCTTGACCGATTGGCTCAGGCCGCGATGGAGCATGAGGACTACGAACTCCAGCTCCGGCTTGACAGCCAGTTACAGAACAAGTTGATGAACGTGCCGGATCAGACAAATCTACTGCTGCGTTCCATTCGTCGCTACGCGGAAACCTGTGTTCGCATGAAGCGGAATGATGATGCAGTGCATGCCATTACCCGCCTGGATGCGCCGGCAATCATGCTGCGGCTGGCAGACCCGGTTCTGGCAGCGGAAGCCGCAGATTTGCAGATGATGCGTGCCAATATCTGTGGAGTGCCCGAGCCGGTGCTTCAGAATGTTCGCAATATCCTGGAACAGGCTAAGTGGCCTCTTTGCCCGGCAACTTCGCAGTTGATGCTCAAGGAGGTATCCAACGCGTTGAGAGATAACCCCAACATCCCCGGCAACTCCCTCAAGGAAATAGAGGAAAAACTGCTGCGCTGCCGGGATTCGATGCTGGAATATCCGGATAAGGAACACCGCCTGCCGGTTTGCTACACCCTGTTGGGAGAAATCCGTTTCCGCCTGCAGGATTATGCCGGCTGTGCCCAGGCACTCTCTCTGGCGGCTGCCTTTGCAGAAGGCTACGGGGAAATGACCCCTGAGCTGCAGGTGAAACTGCGGCGGCTTTCCTCCCGCGCCAATGAGGCTCGGGGAGCTGTGGCTGAGGCGATGCAGGATTGCCGCTATCTGTTGGAGCATGAGAAAGACAATGCAGAGATTCTGCGCTGTATTACCTTCATGGCGAAGCACGCGGAGGGAGAGGAGAAGATGGACCTGCTCATGCGCAGTTGGAATATGATGCTGGAAACCCCGGCACTGGCGAACAACGAGCGCAAGGTTGAGATTATCAACGAGCTTTCTGCCTGGTATGTTCAAAAAGAGGATTATAGCAATGCTGCCAAGTGGATTGAGCAATCCACCCTCATGATTGAAGCCAACCACCCCGTATTGACGGATGGTAAGGCACTACAGGCGAGACTGGATTTGGCTCTGGTTCAGCGTAAGGCGATGCTGGATACAACGGCGATCCGCAAACTGCGTGACCTTAAGCGGGATGTAGACCAGATGTCGGAGGAAGACCGTGCCAAGCTGGATGCCGCAGCGCCGAAGCTCTACAAGAGCATAGTGAGGGAGTTCGCCCGCAGCTGCCTGCTGGTGGGTGATAAAACGACAGCCAAGGCTCTTGCCCGCTCCATCAAGGAAAGCATTCCTGAGAAAAAACGCTGACGATACCTGAGCTCGCGCTATGTCCTCCATGCATAAAAAAAGCCTGATAGCAACAGCGGCCATCTTCTGTTGCCGCTTCACCGGGTTGGTGCGAGAGGTTGTCTACACCTCTCTGTTCGGTGCTACGGGTGCGTTAGATGCATTCCTGACGGCGTTTCGTGTGCCGAACATGCTGCGGGACATGTTTGCGGAGGGGGCTCTTTCCCAAAGCTTTACCAGCGTGATGAGCAAGGTGGAAAAGCAGGAAGGGGCAGGGCTTGCCTGGCAGTTGGCCAATCGCGTTTCCTCGCAGCTGACCTCGCTGATGCTGGTGATTGTATCTGCCGGCATTCTGCTGGCAGGGGTGTTTATGCAGGCTCTCTACCCGGAGAGTGCACGCGTCGTTGTGGAGCAGGGGGCCGGAAGTACCATCACATTCCGGGAATTGCGTACCGATGCAGATGGCATGAAAGAAGCCGTGTTCACCGCCCCGGAGCGTCCTGCTTGGCTGACCGAGCAGAGTTGTATTAAACTCTCGGCTGCGGAGTCGCTGGAACCCGGCAAATCGGTGCAGTTATATGACCGGGCTGCCGGTCAGCAAGTGACCGGAGACTGTGCTCTGAGTGTTGCTCCGCGCAGTTATATGGCATTGGCTACGGATTTATGCCGCATCATCTGGCCCTTTATCCTGCTGGCCTCCCTGTCTGCGCTCTGCATGGGCGCGCTGAACGTATTCGGCGTGTTCGGACTGCCGAATCTTGCCAGTGCGGCATTTAATCTGACCACGGTAGGTGCCGGTGTTTTCATCGGTTGGCTTATTGACCCATCGTTTGGTGCCAGGGCCTTGTATGGGTTCGCTGTTGCAGTGGTGCTGGGCGGGGCTGCTCAGGTGTTAGTTCAGATACCCAAGCTGAGACAGAAGGGGTTCCGCCCGCGCTGGGATATTGGTTTGAAGCGGGACCGGTTTTGGTTCCGGTTTACGGATGAGAATGCTCGCAAGGTATGGATGCTGATGCTCCCCGGGATGATTGCCGCAGGGATTACTCAGACCAATATCTTTATCAACACCTCCTTTGCCCTTTACCTGCAACCCGGTTCGGTAACGGCACTTTCGGCTGCCTTTCACCTCTGGCAGCTACCGGTGGCTTTGTTTGGAGTGGCTATGGGTATGGTTGTACTCCCTTCCGTTTCTCGTATGACGCTTACTACCGGAGATAATGGCCGGGAAATTGCTGAACATCTGGCAAAGGCTCTCCGCTTCGTGGCACTGTTTGCCGTTCCCTCTGCCGTATTTCTGAGCCTGTGGGGAGAGGAGATTGTGAGTGTCTTTTTCCAGCGAGGGCGCTTTGATGCGGAGGCTTCCGCTCTGACCGGTTCCGTGTTGGTCGCTTATTCACTGGGTTTGCTGAGCTATGCCGGTATGAAGGTGCTCCAGCCGGTCTTTCTGGCATTGGAAAAACCCTGGGCTCCGGCGGGGCTGGCATTGTTTGCCGCTGCCATTTCAGTATCGCTTAATTATTTATTTGTCATGGTGTTTCGTATGCCGGTGCAGTATCTGGCACTCACCACATCTGTGGTCACCACACTCAATTTTCTGTTTTATTTCGTCTATTTACACCATCTGCTGGGCACGATGGCATGCCGCCGTGTGTTACTGCCCGGGCTCGTGAAAATCCTCTGTGCCGGGGCCTTGTTGGCGGGGGGGTGTTATGCTGCCGGGTACTACTTTTTTGCAGATTTTACAGCCTGGAGCTTCCTGAGCAGATTTGGTGCCATGGCTCTGGGCGGCGTGGCCGGAGCGGGGCTGTATGGTGCTGCCTGCATCCTGTTCCGTGTGCCGGAACTGACAGCTATCACTAACCGTATTCTGCGTCGCGGCAGGGCATAAGAGAATCCCTCAAATCGAAACTCATGATGTGTGCCGGAGGGGGAGCGTGATGGTGAAATCTGTCCGCCTGCCCGGATAGCTCTCAACGGTGATTCGCCCGCCGTGAGCCTCTACGGCGTGGCGCACAATGGAGAGCCCCAGACCGGTCCCTTTGATGGCGGAGGATTTGTTGGCGCGGTAGAAGCGGTTGAATATGAAGGGGACATGTGCGGCAGGAATACCCTCTCCGTTGTCTCTGACTGTGATGACTGCGCCGTTCTCGCTGTATTGCGCAATAAGTGTCACACAAAGCCCGGGCGCAGGGTTGTTCTTGAGTGCGTTTTCCATGAGATTGAAAAGCACTTGAGCCCAGTAGAATTTATCTCCGTGCAGGGGAAGCCCATCGGCGGGAAAATCCGTTTTAATGGTTGCTCCCTGAGCCTGTGCCTGCATTTCCAGCCGTGTAAGAACCTCTTGGGCAGTGTCTCGCAGGACGAAATCCTCCATACGCAGGTAAGCTTTCTCTGCGTTTTCCAATCGGGAGATGGTGAGCATATCCTCCACCAGTCTCACAATGCGGTCGGCATGCTTTTTCATGAGCAGCAGGGCGTGACTGCGCGCATGAGGGTCTGCTGCGAGCGTGTCATCCTCTGTCAGAGATTCCAGGTATCCACGAATAATGGTGAGTGGGGTTCGCAGCTCGTGTGAGGCATTAGCTACAAAATCACGTCTGATAATTTGGGTGCGGTGGAGCTCCGTAATATCGTGAAAAACGATACCGATGAGTTTTTCTTCAGTCTGCAGGGGGGTAGCTTTGGCTCGGTAGATAGATTCATCGCCCTTGCGAGAGGTGGAGAAAGTGAAACTTTCCGGCTTCGTGCAGCGTACGGCCTGTTGAATCAGCTCTCGCAGCGGACAATCCGGCAGTGTGCGCAGAAGATTAGCGTTGTGCGTGCCGTCTATACCCAATTGATGAGCGGCAGCACTGTTTGTCATCACCAGACGCCCGGAGCGGCGAATCAGCAGAAAAGGCACGCCCAGTGCCTCCAGAAAGAGAGATTTGTCCTTGCGAACATGTTCCTCCAAATCCCGCAGCATGGTGCGCAGGTGCTCGAGTTCATCGTGATCGCTGCGGCTGCGTTTTCTTTGCGCCGTCATCTGGCTGTGCAGAAAGATGAAAGGGAGAATGAATGCCACCACTATTAGCCCTAGTGCTATGTTCCACGGTATATTCACAACGCCATCCTACCACTCCCCTGTTGCATGGTCAATCTTCAATTCCGCTTTGTGCAGAAGCAATATGCTTGTAAAGCTGCGGCGGGGTGTACTTCCGGTAGAGGACAATTTATCATTGACAAGCAGTGAGCGTGGGTGTAGAGTCTGCTCTGTTATGAATACGCAATATGTTCTGCCGACTTACGGAAGTGCACCCTTTGATGCGGTGCGGGGTGAGGGCTCTTATCTGTATGATTCGGCAGGGCGTCGCTATGTGGATTTCTGCGCCGGGATTGCCACCTGTTGTCTGGGACATGCCTACCCGGCAGTGGTGGAAGCCGTATCCGGACAGGCTGCCCGGCTGATGCACTGTTCTAATCTGTATGGCATTCCCGGTCAGGCTGAGGTGGCTGAGCTGGTGGTGGAAAAGATGATTGGTATTCCCGGTAAGGTGTTTTTCTGTAATTCCGGGGCAGAGGCAAATGACGGCATCATCAAGGTAGCTCGC
Source organism: Akkermansia sp. (assembly GCA_017398765.1). GTDB lineage: Bacteria > Verrucomicrobiota > Verrucomicrobiia > Verrucomicrobiales > Akkermansiaceae > Akkermansia. The sequence goes on along the minus strand of JAFQEY010000054.1, from coordinate 18,062 downwards.
CGTTTCGGGCACCGCCGCCCTGTGGCAGACGGCTCTCCCCGCTATGAGGTGATTACCTTCAACAAGAGCTTCCACGGCCGCACCCTCGGCGCGATGGCCGCCACGGGGCAGGCAAAGATTCAGGTGGAGTTTGACCCCCTGTTAATAGGTTTCAAATATGTGGATTTCAATGACATGGAGGCACTGCGTGCAGCGGTGTCGGGGGTGACTTGCGGTATCTTGCTTGAGGCAATTCAGGGAGAGGGCGGGGTGAACCCCGTCACGCCGGAGTTCCTGCGCGGCGTAGCGGCTCTCTGTAAGGAAAAAGATTTGCTGCTCATGATTGATGAGGTGCAGTGTGGCTACTGCCGCTGCGGAGCAACCATGGGGTGGAAAGCCATTTGCCCGGAAGTGGAGCCGGACCTGGTTTCCTGTGCCAAAGGCATGGGCGGGGGCTTCCCCATGGGCTGTTTCTGGGTGAGCAATCGCGCCATTGACGGGCAGGGCACCGAGCTGTCCTCCATCATGGGGGCCGGGTCGCACGGCTCCACCTTCGGCGGAACCCCGTTGGCCTGTGCTGCTGCCAAAGCTGTTATCACTGAGCTGGTTGCAGGAAAATATGAGGAACGCGCTGCTCGACTGGGCGCGGTCATCAAAACCACCGTAGAGAGCTGGAATCTCCCCTGCGTGGAGACGGTGCGCGGCATGGGCTTGCTGCGTGGCATAGGGCTTCGCAAGGGAAGTTTTGCCGTGCCGGAGGGGCAGACACCAGCGGTATACGTGAATGGTCTTTGCCGCGAAGCCGGATTATTGGCATGCCCTGCCGGTCCTGACACCCTCCGCCTTATCCCCGCGCTCAATATTCCGGAAGATGTTCTGTCTGAGGGGCTCTGCACCCTCAGAAATGTGCTGGAAAAGCTGGTGTGACCCCCGCAGAAACGACCGACACCCGCCGGTGATAGCATCTTAACGCCGCAGCGTTACACTGGCCGGCCTGCACATTTGCTCGGATAACAGAACGGTGAGACATTTCACCGTTCTCTTGTCGGTGCGTATTACGTGGGGAAAGGAACAGTTGTACGCACCGCCAGAGCCAGACTGTTAAGCTGTTCAGAACGGAAGCTCTATCACTCCAAGCAGACGCAATAACCAGAGGTGCAGGGACGCTGTGGCCAGCAGCAGCCAGAGGATGATGGCTGAAGCACTCACGTATCGGCGTGGGCGGTTACGCGTGCAGCCACGGCTCTCTTTCACTCTCTCTGTCTGGAGGGTGAATATGGATTCTTCGTTTTTGGGGAGCTCTTCGTTCATCTGCCGTGCGGGTGCAGCATAGCACAAATGTACTTGCAAGGCAATATGATTCTTTTGCATTTCCTGAGGAATCTACGGGGGGGATGTGGGTGGCGGGTGTCATGGTGATGGTTGCGCCCGTATCACAGGATGGGAAAGGCAAGGCTCATGAATCGGTATGCTCTACTCACCGTGGGCAGTTGTTGATATATCTTTGCCCTCCGAAGCGCAAAAAAAATACGGCGAAACGGGCGGATGCATCAAATTCGTGTTGCAAGTCAGGGTACAATATGGTATGCTGCAGGCACCATGATTACAGGTACAACTCACAAGAAGGCTGCTGAGTGGGTGGAGCAAATCCGCCAGCTCTGCAAACCCGATTCCGTCTACTGGTGCGACGGTTCCGAGGAAGAGAACACCAAGCTGTGCGACATGCTGGTGGAGAAGGGCACCTACATTCGCCTGAATCCGGAGAAGCGCCCCGGCTGCTTCTTGGCTCGTTCTACTCCTTCTGACGTGGCTCGCGTAGAGGAACGCACATTCATCTGCTCTGAGAAGCAGGAGGACGCCGGTCCTACCAACAACTGGAAGTCCCCGGCTGAGATGCGTGCTATTCTTAATCCCTACCTTGATGGCTCCATGAAGGGTCGTACCATGTACGTGATTCCCTTCTGCATGGGTCCGCTTGATTCCCCGCTGGCTAAGATCGGTATCGAAATCACCGACTCTGCCTACGTGGTGACCAACATGCGCATCATGACCATCATGGGTGAGAAGGTTCTCAAGCGCCTTGAGGACGAGGTGAACGGTGGTGGTAATCCCAAGCGTGACGGTTACGGCGACTTCGTGCCCTGCCTGCACACCGTGGGTGCTCCCCTGGAGCCCGGTCAGAAGGATGAAACCTGGCCCTGCAACAACGAGGAGAAGTACATCTGCCACTTCCCGGAGACCGGTGAAATCATCTCCTACGGTTCCGGTTACGGTGGTAACGCTCTGCTCGGCAAGAAGTGCCTTGCTCTGCGTATTGCTACCGGTATCGCCCGCAAGAACGGTTGGATGGCTGAGCACATGCTCATTCTCGGTATCACCGACCCCGAGGGTCGCAAGTCCTATGTGACCGGCGCATTCCCCTCTGCCTGCGGTAAGACCAACCTGGCCATGGTGGTGCCCCCGCCCGCACTGGCTGCCAAGGGTTGGAAGACCAGCATCATCGGTGACGATATCGCATGGATCTGGCCGCACGAGGACGGTACGTTCCACGCCATCAACCCGGAGAACGGCTACTTCGGTGTGGCTCCCGGCACCTCCTACAAGTCCAACCCCATCGCCATGGACACCATCAAGGAGAACATCATCTTCACCAACGTGGGTCTGACCGACGACGGTGATGTGTGGTGGGAAGGCATGGACGGCGAGCCGCCGGCACACGCCATTGACTGGCAGGGCAATGACTGGACCCCGGATTGCGGCCGCAAGTGCGCTCACCCGAACAGCCGCTTCACCGCTCCCGCTTCCCAGTGCCCCACGCTCGACCCCGAGTACTACAACCCGGAGGGTGTATCCATCAGCGCATTCCTCTTTGGTGGTCGCCGCGCCACCACCATGCCGCTCGTATTCCAGTCCAAGGATTGGAACCACGGTGTGTACGTGGGTGCTACCATGGGTTCTGAGATGACGGCCGCTGCTTTCGGTCAGATTGGTCAGGTTCGCCGCGACCCGATGGCCATGAAGCCCTTCATTGGTTACAATGTGGGTGACTACTGGCAGCACTGGCTGGACATGGGCACCAAGACTTGCGCTTGCAAGCTGCCCAAGATCTTCAACGTGAACTGGTTCCGCAAGGACGCCGAGGGCAACTTCGTGTGGCCGGGCTTCGGTGACAACATGCGTGTGCTCGACTGGGTGCTGCGTCGTTGCCGCGGTGAGGTGGAAGGCGTGGAGACCGCTCTGGGTATCTCCCCCACCTTCGAGGAACTTGACACTGAGGGTCTGAAGGGCTACGACAAGGCTGCCTTCGAAACCAACATGACCATTTCTGCGTCTGAGTGGAAGGCTGAGCTTGAGTCCCAGACTGAACTCTTCAACATGGTGGGTGACAAACTGCCCGCCGAGCTTGAAGCTCAGCGTCAGGCTATGCTTGCCAAGTTCTGATTCACCACTGAATCGTTGAATTAAATTACAAAGCCGCCGTTTCTCTTCAGGAAACGGCGGCTTTAAATGTACCAATTTTCAGAAATGGGCGTGCCATGTAGCTGCAATTCGTAAGAAGTGAAAGCAAAATGTATTTCGCTCAGGTGCCGATGCAGCCTGTTTCTGCATAGGAGAGTCGCTTGAGTTGTCTCGTAAGGTTGAATTATATTTAGCAGAACTTACGCCGCAGCTGTTGGTTCAAGCTCGGTGTTTTATTCCGCCAGAAGATAGCAGGCGGTAAATAGTGCAATATCCACAGCAATGATAACCCACATCCAAAGGTGTTCAGAATCGAGCAGTGAGAGTTTCATCTGCGGTTCTCCCGTCCAACCGAATTCCCCTCTCAGAAAACTCAGAACAGCCTCGTAGAGACAGATAATAATAATTACGCTCAGGAAAAAGAGTATTAGGTAAAATTTCACGACTGAATTTTTATTGCGAAAATATTCTGGTGCGAATTAACTCTCCCCGATAAATCATTGTTGTATGGGGGCAAGTTCTGCTTCTGGGTGTAAAACTCTGAAACGGGAAATAGTCCGGTGACGCCGTGCGTTTGATTTTATTTCCTCCTAACACGTTGATTCCGATCCTGAATTTGCCGGAGGAATTCCTGCATATCGTCCGTGTCGGGCAGTGCATTCAGCCCCGGGATGACGGCTCCGTGACGCTGCAGGAGCCGGACGGCGCGGAATGCCGGGGCTGCTTCCTCCGGGGTATCGGACAGCAGACAGAGAGTAGACAGTACGAGCTCAAGCGGTTGCTCCTGCGGAAAGAGCCCTTCCTGCTGTGCGGGAATGTTGGGGGAAGCACCCCGGAGGAGCATCCATTCCAGCATGTCAACCTGTTCCTCTGTGGAAATCTGCGAACAGAGCACCTGCAGCGGTGTCCTGTTGCCGCGATTATCGTTGAGTGACAGCCTGCCGGAGGCGAACATCTCTTTCCAGAAACCATACCCAACGGCATGGCTCATGTGTTCATAGATGGGGCAGCCATCCTCATACGGTTCTGTGCCGAAGCCGTGCGCGTGGAGCCAGCGGAGGATACTTTCCTGCTCCTGCCCGGCGAGCAGCGGAGCATAGCGCAGGCATTCCCGTAGTCTGTGCACATCGGCTCCTTGCTTCACCAACCAGTCGGCTGTGTTCAGTCGTTCCTGCAGGGGTAAGGGGTGGATACCATGCAATGACCTGTTGCCAAGCAGACAACTCAGGAGCGATTCTTTTGTGCCTGCATCGTGGAAGTTCACATTCGCTCCGTGGCGAATCATGGCCTTGGCGGCCTCCGTGTTTCCTGTATAGAGGGCAAAGCGTGCCGGCGTGTCTTTTACCGATGCCTGTATTGTCAGCGGTTCCCGTTTGGCAGAGCCGCTTGAGACAATGGCTGCCAGTTCACGGCGCATGGGCTTCCCCAACGTATAGCTTGTGTATAGTGTGATTGCCTGTTGCTCCAGGCGGATGCGGAATCGTTCAGTGGCAGATAATCGTTTTAAACCTAATCTCTCCCGTAATGAGTCGATATTCTCGGAAACGGTGTTCATCCCCGTCAGGAAATCCCTATCAAACTCTCCGTTTGTCAAATAGGAATCAAAGCGGCTGAGGGCGGAGCGTTCCTCTGCTGTCCAGGACTCATGGAAAGCGGGCAGGGGATGCCATTTCCAGCTGTTGAGCCATACATAGCCGCCGCCCGCTGCCGCTATCAGCAGCAGAAACACCCCACAGAAGAACTTCAGAATACAGCCGAAGCGTTTGCGATGCGGCTTGTCCTCAGTTTTCCGTGAAGTGCTTGTTGTCATATCTGCGTTTCGTTACATAAATGTTAATCCGTTTGCGGGGTAAATCCGCAAAAAAAAGTCAGATTTTTTCGGCAGCGATGCTGTTGCCCGATATTGTTCAAACAGACAGGCTGATTCCGGAATAAAAAAGTGGCAGAGAACAGCCTCCCTGCCACATGAAAAGATTTGATAGTTGCCGTTTACTTGCGCCGACGACGTGAGGCCAGACCGGCGAGTGCCAGCAGGCTCAGCGTTGCCGTTGTCGGTTCCGGAACTGTTTCTCCCGGTGTGTAGTAGCCGGCTAATTCGAAAGATTTGATACCAACGAACAGGTTGGTGTGCTCGGCTGCCGAATTGTGGGGAGCCCTTACCGTCATGAAAATGGTGATGTCTTCTCCGGGATTCAGCGTGAATCCCGTGGGTAATTTCATCGTCAGGCTACCGCCGGAAATACCATGATCTCCGGTGCCGGTGAGTGTAATCTCTGTTTGTGTGTAGCTGAACGTATTATCACCGTATATATAGCCGGGGGTCAAATAGGCAATCACACTATCATTAATAGGTTGTGGATCTTCGGTCAGCGTTCCGTGCATCCCGTACATATCAAGCAACAGACTGGTGATTTGTACCTTGTCATTGGACACATTCTCTACGGTGTAGGAGAGAGTCCACCATGGGTCATCCAGTGTCGGGCTATCCAGATTGACATCCGGGCAAAGGAAATCGTAATACTGTTCCTCCTTACTTAACAGCGCTATGTCTTTGTCAATATCCGAATCTTTGCCATTGGAGGTAATGACATGGAATTCACTTAGGGCAAGGTGCCCCCCTTGCCAGATTATCAACGAACCGTCTGCACGGAAGTTATACACTTCAACAGTCGGATTGAGTACTTGCTCTTCTGCTTGCGCGGAAAAAATGGCACCGAGCAGCAATAATGCTGTAGTGAGTGTCTTTTTCATAATGATGTTATAATTTCTTCTTCATCCTTTTGAGGAGGTAAAAAAGGTGCGGCATTGTATCTCATCAAAATTGTGATGTCAACTGCAAATGGTGCACTTTATTGAAAAACAAGCAAAATAACCCAAAATAAGCAAGTTCAGGCAAACAAAAATAATATCGCATTTTAAATGCGATATCAACTAAGGAGTATCTGGTTCGCCGTTAATCTGCCTGCGGGGCAAAGTTGCCGTAGAATTTGTCCATAAAGGCAGGGTTCTTTTCAAGAAAGAGGGTTTCTGCCAGCTCATCTGCCAAACGAATGAGGGTTTGCTGGAGATTGCAGAGGAATGGGGAGACTTGGTTGATGCGACCGGTGCCGGCATAGTTGGTGCAGCCGCAGGTGTTGGTGCAGCGGTGGCGCAGGGTGCAGATGCGGCATTCCGGGGTAGCATTGCCACGTGTGGCGATGTAGTAGTGCTGTTTGGCTCGGTCAATACCGCTGCGGACATCGCCAAAGGTAATTTCCGGTTCATCTCCCACGCCGACCATGCGGGAGCAGGGGAAGAGTGCGCCGTCTACTGAGATGGCAATTTCTTGTTCACCGATGCGGCAGTAGCTGCAGAAACCGCTCTGCTCATACAGATGACTGCGGATTTTACCCTCTATGGTTTCCACCCGCATGGGCAACCCGCAACGGTAGGAGGCCAGCATGTCGGCGGTGAGCTTCACCAACTGCGCGGTGAGGGAGTCAAATTGAGCGTCGGTCCACTCACTCCAGTAGTCAAAATTCAGACCGATATCGCCTCGGTAGTGCCTGTGGAGCCAGCGGACACCTTCCAGCAGGTGGCAGTGGTTGGCGGGATTCACTACGCAGATGACTTTGCTGCGCAGCTGAGGTATGCGGTTGATGCGTTCCAGAGCCTCCTGCACGGCGGCGTGGCTGCCGCGTCCGTCTGCAAAGCGTCGGTTGGTGTCGTGCATGGCAGGGGAGCCATCCAGAGAAAGCCCGATGAGGTAGTCCCGCTCCGCCAACCAGTTCAGCCTGTCCTGTGTGAGCAGCGTTCCGTTGGTGGTGATGCCGTAGCGCACGGGGATGCCGCGTTCTGCGGCGCGGGTACGCATGTACTCGTGGCAATACTGCAGCAAGTCCCACTCCATCAGCGGTTCGCCGCCGAAAAAAGATATATCCAGCTTGCCGACGGTGCGGGCGGCTTCCTCCAGCCCCAGCTCAATGCCTCGCTCTGCCGTTTCTTGAGTCATGGCATGCGCATATTTGCGCCCGGCATAGCAGTATCGGCAGCGCAGGGTACAATCGTGCGTCAGGCAGAGCGTGAGTAGCAGGGGCCGGCTCATGGGGCTTGCATTTTGCCGGCGAGTCGTTGCCGACCTTTGTCGTCTGAGCGGACGGGACCCGGAATCGTACATTTGGCAGATGCTGCGGCGACATCTGCAGTAAAAGAAGCCGGGGGGGCACCGGGAGGACTCTGCGGCTGCTGCTGGTGGCAGCTCATCATGACGGTGCTGCATGTCAGCACCGCTGCCGTCGGAAGCAAGAGTACTCTCTTTGTGGTGACTGGGGTGATTTTCATGAAAAGTTACGGTTGCTTTTTCTTTTGTTGCTCTCTCATCTTTACTGCCTCACGTAAGAGCCGTATCCTATCGGCCTCTGTGTCCTGCTCCGTCGGTTTTTCTATAAATGTGCCAATGGCGACACCCCTGACCGGTTGCTGTTGTTGGTATATGCCTGCGTTCAGGTAGTCTTCCATGATCGGCGGCGTTTGTTGCCGGCACGCAGAAATCATTGTGCAGCCGGTCAGAAACGCGGCTGTGGGGAACAGAAACTTGTTATTTTCTGTAATCGGGTTAATTTTCATGTGGGTGAATCAGGGGGTTCCTTTTGCTTGTTGCGGTTTCTGCTCAGCTGTCGGCATGCTTTCTCCGGCAGGTTTAACCCGCTGTGATTTCGGTTCCATTATCATTTTGCCCACAGTGCGTTGCTCTTCTGAACAGCTGACCAGTGCCGCACCGCCCAGCAGCGCAATAGCCGTGGGATAAAGTACTGCTTTTGTGCGGGTAACGGTATTGATTTTCATTTTGTTGATTGTCCGGGTGTTAATCTTCGGGTGAATCATGATTTTCCGCCGGGACATCCCCGCCGAGACTCTGTAGCGGCATATCCCTGTGAATCTGCGCGGCACTCGACAAGGGCTGACTCGGAGTCATTTGCTCTTGCCGCTCTTGATTCTTTTCCTCTGCTTGCCATTTTTTCTGCATTTCGGGAGTAGCCGGGACATCTCCTCCGAGTTTTTGGTCACACCCCATAGTAACAAAGCTGCCCAGCATTGTTAATGATGCCGGAAGAAAACGACGATATTGGAGAGCCGGGCGAATGTTCATGCTCTCATTCTACCAACTTTTCCGAACTTGGCAAGCTTGTTGTTGATATTACCGGAATGTTGCCTCCATTACGCCTCTTTTTTCTTTCTGTTGCGGCGTTTGGGGGCAGGTGTCTCTGAGCTTGCGGCGGATTTTCGGCGGCGTGGGGATGCTGATTTGTTTTGTCTACCTTTGTTATTGTTGCGGCGGGGCTGTGGTTTTTCCGCAGCGGCAGCTGAAACTCTACGGCGGAAGAGTGTGCCGCGCAGCGCATAGCCGACCAGTACCAGCAGGACTCCGACTCCGAGTTCCAGCGTCTGCGTACCCCAGATGTATTTCCACTCATTGATGCGGGCTCCGCTGGGATCAAGCTCGGGGGTGATGATGCTGATATTCTGTCCGATGGTGTAATCCGTGTTGCCGGCATCGGTCATAAGTCTGTTGATGACAAGTCCAGAGGGAAGAGCAAAGCGCACCAAGGGCTGGTAGGAGGTGTCTCCGGCGCAGGAGCCGCTGCCGTGTACCAGTGCTTCCAGCGTATCTTCGTAGGGCTTCTGCCTCACATCTGTCACAACGCCGGGAAGTACAACGGATTCATGCACAAACATGGCGGTGAATGCCAGCAGGTAGAGTGCTTGCGCACAGAGGAGGAATCCCGCCAGAAGAAAAAGGCGGTAGTAGCGGCGGCCTGCCAGTCGGTGGAAAAGTTGTTTCATGAAGAAAGATAGTGTATCAGTTGACGGCTACCCGCATCTCATACGGCTCAACCCGCCCCCGCGCCAGACAGCCCTCTGCCCAGTCCAGCACCACGGCGGTGTCCGGCAGGGCACCGGCGGCTCGTTTGGAAAAGTCTCGGCGGCGGGGGTGCGCCACAGTGTGTTGGGGAATGTGGCTGAGCAGCTCGCGGGTGCTCAGCTCATCCATACGGAATAGTTCATCCGCGCGGGGAAGGTTTTCCAGGGCATCGGCATCCAACCCGATGCAGCGCAGCCCTACGCCGTGCTGTGCCGCCAAATCGGCGAGCTCCTCCACATTATCACACCCCGGCATGAGCAGCAGCTCTGTCTGCTCTGCCCAGCTGCCGCAGGCGAGTGCCCGGTAAAAGGCGCGGCGGCAGCATTCCGCCGACTCTCCGAAACCGACGCAGACCGCGCGGTAGGCGACTTGAAGTGCTTGTTCCGTGGGGGTAGGGATGTAAGCCCCGGCATCATCTCTGCACCCGGCAGGCCATTGAACCGCCACCAGATCCGGGTGTTCCCAGCTTTCTTCACCGTCCACAGGGTAGACGAATACGCCGAGCCCGGCGGTATCAAACAGACGCACGGCCAGAGCCATGGCTTTGTTGAGGGAATCCTCTCCTTCCCGAGCATCGGATCCGAAGATGTGTTGCAGAGAGGGGGCTGCATCATCATCCCCGCGCAGGTAGTAGCCCTGACCGTTTGGCACACGCGCCAGACAGGATTCCGGATCCAGAGCCATGAAGGAGAATTGGGAGCGCAGGGAGTGGTCGGAGTAGGCGTCTCCAAGCACGGCGCGTACGCGGGCGATGAGTTCTTTGCCCTTGATGGCGTTTTCCTCCCGCTCCGGCAGCAGGGTCGGCAGAATCTCCGTCAGTCGTTCTCTGAGGCTCATGGGGGAAATCAGGCGCGGGTTTGCATGCCCGCCAGTTTGAGATTGGGGTCTACGGGGGTGTCAAGGGGGGAGAAGTCACCGTGTTGAGCACGGAGCATACCGGCGTAGGCAATCATGGCGGCGTTGTCCGTGGTCAGGCTGTTGGGGGGCAGCACCGCTTCCACCCCGGCGCGGCGGCAACACTCCATCAACTGTGTGCGCAGGGCTGCGTTGCAGGATACACCGCCGGAAACGGCCAGCACTTTGTGCCCTGTGCGGCGCAGTGCTTTCAATGTCTTGTGTATTAGTACATCAATGATAGCCTGCCGTACCCCGGCGCAGATATCGCAGAGCGTCTGTTCCGGCAGATCGTGCGGATTGCCGGAGGCGGTGAGCCGGGGCAGGGTGTACAGCACCGCAGTCTTGAGCCCGGAGAATGAGAAGTTGAGGTGGTCTTCATGCAGCATCGGGCGTGGGAAGGAGAATCGCGCCGGGTCTCCCTGTTCGGCGCGTTTGTCAATCTCCGGCCCCCCGGGATAGGGTAAATCCAGCATCTTGGCCACCTTGTCAAATGCCTCGCCCGCGGCATCGTCCACAGAGCGTCCCAACAGCGTGTAGTCACTTACTCCCTGCACATCCACCAGCAGAGTGTGTCCGCCGGATACCACCAGAGAGAGGTGCGGCACCAACCCGCCTGCGCGGGTGATGAAGGGGGAGAGCATGTGTCCCTCCAGATGATTGACTGCAACAAAGGGTTTTCCCGCTGCCAGAGCCAGTGCTTTGGCAGCAGTGTTACCTACCAGCAGGGCTGCTACCAGTCCGGGCCCCGCCGTGCTGGCAAAGACATCCACCTCATGCACGCTGCGCCCAGCCTGTTCCAGTGCTTCCCGCAGCACCACCGGTAGGTTGGTGGAGTGGTTGCGGGAAGCCAGCTCGGGAATTACCCCACCGTACATGCGGTGCAGGGGAATCTGGGTGGAGATGACAGAGCTGAGTACACGCGGCTGCGGGGAGTCCGCGCAGGATTCCAGCAGGGCTACCGCTGTCTCATCACAGCTCGATTCTATTCCCAATACCAGCATGTTTCAGGCTTTTTTCTGCTTCCTGTGCTTGATTTTCGGCTCGGCTTTGCCTGTTACCACTTCTTCGGTGATAGTGACGGTATCGATGGTCTTGTCACTGGGCACGCGGTACATGATATCCAGCATCATACGCTCGAAAATGCCGCGCAGGGCGCGTGCTCCCGTGCCGCGTTCAATGGCCTGCCGCGCCATGGCTCGCAGGGCATCATCCTCTACCTTAAGTTTAACGCCGCTCATGCCCAGCAGCTTGTTGTATTGCTTCACCAGAGCGTTTTTCGGCTCTGTGAGCAACTTAATGAGCTGGTCCTCCGTGAGCGTGGTGAGCGGGGCAAAGATGGGTAAACGCCCCATGAGTTCGGGAATCATGCCGAACATGAAGAAGTCTTCCGGCATGGCTTTGGAGAGCACCTCTTCCTCCGTGTACTCCTTTGTATTGCGGTCTTCCTCTATGGAGGCAAACCCCATGGCTGAGGAGCCAATACGCTTGCGAATGATACCCTCCAACCCTACGAAAGCACCGCCGCAGATGAAGAGGATGTTTTCCGTGTTCACGCGGATGTACTGTTCATTCGGGTGTTTGCGGCCGCCCTTGGGCGGGATGTTGCACTCCGTACCTTCCACAATCTTGAGCAGAGCCTGCTGCACGCCCTCACCGGAGACATCTCGGGTGATGCTGACATTCTGTGTCTTGCGCCCGATTTTGTCGATTTCATCCACATAGATGATACCGCGCTCCGCCTTGGCAACATTCATATCCGCCGCCTGCAGGAGGCGCAGAATGATGTTTTCCACATCCTCGCCCACGTATCCGGCCTCCGTCAGCGTGGTAGCATCTACGATACAGAAAGGAACGTCCAGAATGCGCGCCAGTGTCTTGGCTAGCAGCGTTTTACCGGAACCGGTGGAGCCTGCCAGCAGAATGTTGCTCTTTTCTATTTCTGTGCCGTCATCAGATTTTGGCTGACGCAGGCGCAGGTAGTGGTTATAGACTGCTACGCAGAGCGTGCGCTTGGCGTGTTCCTGGCCAATGACGTAGTTGTCCAGCAGCCGGTGCATTTCCTCCGGCGTGGGGAGTTCATCCTGCGCTTTGGTTTCCACCTCCAGCACCGGGGAACCGTCAGAATCATCAGTCGGCAGCAGTTCCGGGTGGGTATTGCGGATGATGGAAAGCACCCGATCCGCCGCAATGTCTCCCATGTTGGAAACGAACATGTGGTAGTCCAGATTCTCAATGCAGGGGAAACAGATATTGAGTTCCCCCAGCGAGAGCATGGGGCGGCTGGCTGCCTGTTGCTGCCCGCAGAGGTGGCAGTTCTTGTCGTGCTTGGCCATGGCGGCTTACTTCTTCTGCTGCGGGTTATGCTCCAGAATGCGGTCTACGAGTCCGTAGGCCACGGATTCCTCTGCGGTCATGTAGTTGTCACGGTCCTGATCCTGCTTCACGGTGTCGAAGTCCTTGCCTGTGTGCTGTGCCAGGATGCCGGTGAGCCGCTTGTCCAGACTGAACATGAACTTGATGGTGCGCTCTACATCTGCAGCCGTGCCCTGAGCCCCGCCGCGCACCTGGTGAATCATCACATGAGAGTTGGGCAGGCAGAAGCGCTTGCCCTTGGTGCCGGCGGCCAGCAGAACGGATGCCATGGAGGCGGCGATGCCGATGCAGTAGGTGTTGATATCGCAGGAGATGAACTGCATCGTATCATAGATGGCGAGGCCGGCCGTTACCGAGCCGCCGGGGGAGTTGATGTAGATGTGGATGTCCTTCTTCGGATCCGTCATCTGCAGGAAAAGCAGCTGAGCAATGACCGAGTTGGCCACCGTGTCGTCAATTTCGGTGCCGATGAAGATGACTCGGTCCAGCAACAGGCGGGAATAGATGTCATAGGCGCGCTCGCCCTGACTCGTCTTCTCAATCACTGTCGGTATGTAGTAGTTTTTTGGGGTATCCATAACGTGATATTCCTCCTTATACCACAGATGCGCCGCATCACAAAGGGATAATCAGGGCATACGCCCCCGTATGCCACAGAAAATCGCTATTCCCTTGTGCCATCATTTTATCTCCTGCGCGGGGCAAATGTCTGTCTTGGTTTTAGTACAGAAACCGGTTCACGCAGCATCTGCATGAACCGGTTTCCTGATTGTTATATTGTATGCTCTTAGAACGTGCGGCTGGCGCCGATGTTCAGCACGTGCTCGTTGGAGTCATCCATGGCGTTGAAGCTGTAGTTGGCGCTGGCGCTCCACTGCTCGCCCAGACGGATGGTGGCACCGGCTTCCACGCCGACACCCTGACGGCCGGGATTGGCTCCGCTGCCGCGCAGGCCGTTCACCTCGATGCTCGGGTTATTGCGCACCATGTCGTTGATGTAGCTCACCTCTCCGTACAGCACCACGCATTCGCAGGCCGGAGCCGGAGCCGGAGCACACTTGCCGTCAGTGATGGGCTGAGCGTCCTTTCCGGCCACGTAACGAACCCCGACACCGAGCTCGCCGCGCAGATTCTGGATGGAGCCACTCTTGCAGTTCTCGACTCGGTCGGATTCGGAGGCGAAGTAATCCAGACCACCGAACACGTTGTAGGAGAAGCGGTCGGTCACCTGCTTGTTCCAGGTGAGACGGGTATTGAGCTGGATGCTGTCCTGCTCCCACTTGGCTCCCATGTACTTGGACTCTGTGGTGCCGGTGGCGGCCACCCAATCCATGCTCAGACAGGAGTTGTTGGTGAACTTCTTCAGCCCGTGCTCACCGTAGAGGGCAATGTGGCCGCTTTCCTGGTCGATGTCGGCCAGACCGTCAGCGGATACCTCGCCGTCTGTGGAGCCGAAGGCCACACCCAGGCTGCTGCGCTTGCCAACCTTCATATCCACACCCACGGCAGCGCCGAAGAGCGTGATATCAGAACCGGCAGCTGCGACGGAGCCGGAAATATCCGTCATGCCGCCCAGCAGGGATGCCCAGGCCGTACCGCGACCATTGGCGATGCAACCCATGTTGTTGCGCTGGCCCAGAACAGCCCCCACAAAGGCACGGGAAGCGGAGACGACACCCCAGTTACCCTGAGCCAGCACGTCTGCCGTGGCCTGGTCAAACACCGGAGCGAGTTCCGGCTGAACCGGAACATCGGGGGCGACGGTGGGATTGTCTTCCTCATCCTCTTCCGGATTAACGGTGGGATTGTCTTCCTCATCCTCTTCCGGATCAACGGTGGGATTGTCTTCCTCATCCTCTTCCGGATCAACGGTGGGCTTGTCTTCTTCTGCCAGCACGACACTCTTTCTGTCTTCGCTGATTTCTACGCGGTAGCCCTCCTGCTCCTCGTTGTTAATCAGGAAATCCAGCTCGGAGAAATCGCCGGTGATGGTACCGGAGGTGCAGGTGACAAGAATGTCGCCCACAGCGAACTCGCCACCGGCATCCAGGAGAACCATTGCCACACCGTTGCCCAGTGTCAGGCTGCCGCTGTCCAGTATAATCTGCTTGCCGCTGTAGAGAATGATGGCGCCATCATTCTTGATGGTAACATTGCCGGTGATGGTGTGTTTGCTGGACCTGGCAGCACCCTTGTCAGGGAGCGCCTCCAGTGTCGTGGTGCTCAGCGAATCGGCGGTGATAGCACCCTTGTCGCGCAGGGAAATACAGCCGGCAGAAGCAGGTCCCTCAAACTCCATGGGGCTGGCCACCTCCATGCGCCCCACGTACTCATCAGCATTGGCAACCGTGCATCCCGTGACCTCGATCATGTTATTCACCGCCTTGTGACTGAGATCCAGCGTGGCCTGGTTCTGCAGCTTCACAGTACTGGCACCCAAAGCAGTAGCTGGAGCATCTCTGCCTATGGTCAGTTTGGCATCCGGACCGGTAATGATGATGTCACCTGTCTGTGAGCTGTCTCCGCTGATTTCCACATTGCCGGTAACGGTCAGTGAGGTGTCGCCGTAAAGGAAGGCAGAAATCGTACCGCCGGAGGCATGCATCGTCGCGCAGTCAATCATACCGCTCAGCACTGTGTCATCACCGCTCACGTTGATGACGGGTCTTGCGACGATTTCTCCGTTTTCATTTATGTCGGACGGGGGCATGAGGTGCACAGTCTGATTCACATCCAGCGTACCGGTATACATTTGAATCTCCCTCAACCGGGCATCTCCCTGCGCATCTTTGCTGGCTTCGATGATTTCGCTTACCTTGGCTTCATGATCGGAGGTGTTTATGTAGTAAACGCTCCAATCCGTTGCGCCGGAGTCCTGCTTGAAACCATTCAGATTATCGCCGCCTCCCACGTATCCGGGGTTGTCGACCTCATAGCTGAAATCGGCCGCTATGTCTTCTGCATAGCCAATGCCGCTCATCACCGATGCAAGCAGTGTAATTGGTAAATGAAGTTTCATAATGATGGTTTGCTTAAAGGTAAATCTGTTCATTGGCGGACGAAGAAAATCCAACCGTAGGCAGTTTATCTCATTTGAAATGCGATAACAAGTAAAATAACAGATTTATGACGTATGATAAAATGATATGCGAGATTAAGGAATTGCATGTGGTTTGAGAGGGGGTGTCCACGGGATTGCATGAGAATGTTTTGCTGATGCCCATGGTGCTCGTTTACACAGGTGCACCGGAATCTGCCCCTGATTGGAGGATTTTATCAATCTGAGTGGATGGAGTTTCTTGACGGGTTCCTTGAGAAGCCGTATAATATCCGCATGAGTATGAGTAAGGCAATTGCGGTGGATTTCGGTGGAACGAGTATCAAAATAGGTGTCACTTGCGGTAGTGAGCTGTTGGATAAGGCAGAGCCGCTGCCCACGCAGCAGTTTGACAGCCCGGAGAGCATCATTGCCGCTATGTGTTCAACCATCCGCAAGCTCATGCAGCGACACCCCGATGCCGTGGCGGTGGGGTTGGGAATGCCGGGCTGGGTTTATTTTCAGAAGGGGATTCTCTACCAGCTGACGAATGTGCCGGTCTGGAATCACGAGGTGCCGGTGCGTGAGGTCATGCAACGAGAATTGGGTTTGCCTGTGGTGTTGGATAATGATGCCAACTGTATGGCCTACGCGGAGTGGAAGCTGGGAGCGGGCAGGGGATTGCAGAATATTGTCTGCCTGACCTTGGGAACGGGAATCGGCGGCGGTATTGTGGTGAATGACCGTATGCTGCGCGGCAGCCGTGTTTCCGCCGGGGAAGTAGGACAGACCAGTGTGTGCTTTAATGGCAAAGTCGGTCCGTTCGGAAATCGCGGAGCGGTGGAGGAATACATCGGCAACAATGAAATGGCTGCTGATGCCGCTGCACGCTACGCGGCGGCCGGAATTAGCCGCCGCGTGGAGGATTGCTCCCCGTACCGACTGGAGTTGGCCGCCCGTGCAGGTGATGCCATTGCCCAACAGGTGTATCTGGATTTTGCGGAAAAACTGGGATGCCTGGTGATGAATCTCATGTATACGCTCGCTCCGGATGCCTTCATCATCGGCGGAGGCGTGGCAAAAGCCGGAGATTTGCTCTTTACTCCGCTCGATGCTCAGCTGAAAGCGCAACTCTTCCCCGTGCATTACGCCAATCTGCGCCTTTTGTCGGCGCATTTCGGGGCAGATGCCGGAATTATCGGTGCCGGGCTCATGGCTGCTGACTTTGCAGAGGGTAGTTTGCTGTGAGAAGGTCAGCCCTGTTTTTATCGGCTGAGCAGTGCCGCCTGTTTCTTGATAAATAATGATTTGCCCCCCAAAAAAAACGCGGCGGGGCACCTTTTCATGGCTCAGCCGTAAGCATGAAGCTTGAATCTGTTACCCGCAGACAGCCTCCCCACGCAGCACCCACTGAAGGTCAGTGCGTTCAGCTTCAGTTTTTGCTCTGTATGTTTTTTCCTGAATTCAGGTATTTATTCTTCATAAACAGTGCCGTGAGATAAGCAGAATCCGGATTTTTTTTGAATTTTTTCTCAGACTTCATTTCTTCAATCTGTTGTAAATTCAGATATTCCTGAGCCTGTATCGCTTTCTCTTTCAATATTTTCGCATTGCGAAGATACATCGATAAGTGATAATCGTGATCAGGAAAGAGATAGCGTGTTGTTACTTGTTGCTTGTTGCCTTTGGAAATAAGGTCAGCGCATCTTTGAGAGTTTTCGGTAATAGTTGTTACCCTGTCATTGTCCGGCTTCAAGCTGGTCAACTCTTTCGTACTCGCCATGACCTCGTCTCCATTGGCAATGCACGGGCTCTGACTTGTTTTGTTAGTACTGTTCTTATTGGTTAAAACTGAGTCTATTTTGCCTGAATTTTCGTTGAATTTATGCCTGTTGGCGAGGGTCAGATACTTCTCTTGATATAAACTATATATATCAGAAGACTTCTTATTGGTTAAAACTGAGTCTGTTTTGCCTGAATTTTCGTTGA
This sequence comes from Akkermansia sp., assembly GCA_017398765.1. Taxonomy (GTDB): domain Bacteria; phylum Verrucomicrobiota; class Verrucomicrobiia; order Verrucomicrobiales; family Akkermansiaceae; genus Akkermansia. The sequence goes on along the minus strand of JAFQEY010000054.1, from coordinate 426 downwards.
ATTTATGCCTGTTGGTGAGGGCCAGATACTTCTCTTGATATAAACTATATATATCAGAAGGCTTCTCAGAGGCTCTGTATTCCTTAGGCATAAGTAGAAAGACATTTAACGGGGTGAATGCCTGACTATTCCCGCTTTTCCGGAGTAAGCCGTGACCGGGTAGAAGTCTGGTATATCACACTCTAGTATTCTGAAGCATACTCGTGTATTAATTAAAAGTTCAGCTCTGCTGCGTGATTATATCACTCGCAGATTGCTGATGTCAATCTCTTCCGAACACATCTGCAGGGCAAACGCATTGGCAAATATGACGCTTCATAATGTCATAATGCAGGCTGTATATATCAATAATAATAAACATGCCCAAAATGACATATTTTAACGTCAATAACTCCTATATATACATATATAAAGCTTCCTTTGTTT
>JAFQEY010000053.1 GCA_017398765.1 Akkermansia sp. | reverse complement strand
TCACTCCCGTAGGTATTTTTAAAATTCTCTGCATTCTTTCAACAGCATGGCACTAATGCATACAATGTAGAATCGTTGCTTTTGGACGATATAAACGCGCAGATTTTCTGTTGTCTGCTATGTCATCATGTTATGCTCGTCTTTCCGGAACCAACACAACCAATCTGACGAGCACCACGGCTACACCCGCAGCGAATACAACGCCAAGGGCCAGCTCACGAAGCAGTATCAGGATACCGGTTCCGGCACGGAAAGCACCGCTCCGACGCTCTACGAACACGATGCGTTCGGAAACATGGTGAAACAGACGCTCGCTCTGGCCGCGACCCCCACCAAGGATAATTCCCACGTGGTGGAGATGTCCTACAGCGTGGAATCCACAGACGAGGGTGTATTCAGCATCACGACCAACACCCGCTACAATGCAGAGGGTAATCCGCTGGTGAGTATGCAGAAGTCACTCATCTCCAATATGTCAGATGCCATAGAGAGCAAAAAATCTAACAATTAACGAAAGAAACTTGACTTCAACGCAATGGGTAGAGTATCATGTTGGAACGAAGCGCAAGTCCTACAACACCCTGCCCACCTCCGACATCACTGCAGAAGCCGTGACGGTGGATGGTTTTACGCTCTCGCAAAAAGATAATGCAGGCGTAACGACCACCATCAGCTGTTACCACAATGACTCCGGCATAGAAAACGCCAAGACCTACGCAGATGGTTGCCGCGTCAGCAAGACCTACGACGTTTACAAGCGCGTGCAGACGGAAACGGATGCGCGTGGCAAAGCCAAAGCCCATACCTATGACCCCGCCCGAGGCCTGCTGCTGGCGACAAGTTGTTACTCAGACAACACAAGGTCCCGTGTCTACGGTGAGCCGGAATCTGACTCACACGTAGTCGATAACGCAACCCACCTCATCACGGAAACCCGCGATGCTGCCCTCGACTTCCATAGAGAACCGGGGGCAGCATCTTGATTTACCGCTCTGACATGTCCCATTTTACCGCATAGCGTGGTGAAAATGAGCCGCGCCGATATCGACACACCGGTCAGAGGTAAGGTTCCTGATAATAAATGTATTCAATTGCAGGAGCCGTGTTCCCCGGGGGTCGTTGGGAAAAATTTTTCTATAACAATGTCTACGCCAAAAGCAAGCCACCCCGGAAGAATCATACCTAAAATGCGCTTTAGGGCTATGAGAGACTTATCCCGCAATTGCGTACAGGAAGGCTTTCCATTGCGACAATAGCGGCAAAAGTGTTCACTATTATTGAGCAGGAGATTAAATGCACCCCACTCACCGGGAGCTATGCCGTCCCGGCACAGTTTGAAAATGGCGCGATTGCGGGCAAGCAAGCGTTGTTCCGATTCGTCTTTACCCTGAGCGGTTCCCTTTGCCGGGCCCCCCAACGGAGTGTTAGGTGTCATGTTGCAAAAATCTCTCTTAGGCAGATGACGTATAGCCCCATCGGCAAATATGACGCTTTGCTCTCCTTCTATCAGAATAGCATGATGCTCCAATTGAGAGAGAGGAATGTTCATCAGCCCATCCGGTGCCACATTTTGTATGGAATCCGTTACTTTCTTTAGTTGTTCATTGACTACCTTGCGGCGGGCTTTTTGTATGAAAGATTCCCCATCAGGAGTTGTCGTCACTTCCTGTTGGATGGCATCCTGCAATTCTTCCAGTATTTGTTTAGCCGTGACGTCCAGAGGAGTCCACCAGTGCTGCCCGGCTTCCACAGGCTGTTGAGCATAGATTTCACTGACACTGAGTCCGGTCAGACACTCCTCGACAAAATCATCCCCGGGATAACTGCGAAAGTCACACGAGCATTCCCCTATACGGCTCTTCGCTCGTTGCAACACCTCATGGGGAGTGACCTCTGCCAGCTGGTATGTATAGTAACGCAGCGTTTCCTCCGCAGGAAACTCCTGCACTGAAAAATTGACATCCTCCTCGGTATCCCCGCTCACTTGCTGAGCAATCAGCATACCCGGCGCATCAGAAGTGATTGCAAAGAACATCGTCCGCCCCAAAGAACCGTTCTGCAGGGCCTCCGGCTCGCTGAGTGCCACAACCGGGCTTCCGGGTATAAGCTGTCGTAATGCTTCAAGATTTCCCAGCTCATTAACAAGACCGGCTCTGTATAATTTGATAAAATCCCCGAACATATAGTGAATGTGTATATGATTATTGAAAAACTAATTTGCACCTGTTCCCGGGAGAACAAAAAATCGTCAACAAGGCGTTTTCGATTTACTTCTTTGACTATTTTTGTATTCTCGGAAATGCACTTATTATATCTTATTTCTATATTTATCAAGAGAATATCACACTTTCCGGTAAAAGCTGACACTGATATAGCCCCGGCCGACTTATCAACAACAGGCATCAGACATGTGGAGGCGGGGTCACTGACGGGGCACCCAATGAACCGGAAGGGAGGAAGCCGAAGACGGAGGCGAGCGCACGCCCACCGGGTGTTACAAGAGCGGAATTATATTCCTGAGCGGCGCGATTGAAGAGGCGGGTGCGATGTTCCTGTTGATAAAGAGCCATGGACATAAGCCCGCAAAGCTGCTGGAATTCCGGATGAGCCAGCATCTGCGGCAAGTGCTCCGCTTCATCCATGGACTCGTGCAGAGCCCGCTGCAGCAGCCACTCCGCCCCCGGCATAAATGACTCTCCCGATGCCCCCCAACGAGGTTCCGCCATCTCACGAAGACGGTGTTCCGAATCATCGGCAAGGCTGCGGAGGCGATGTGGGGCAGGACTCCCCTGCGGCAACACGCGGGCAAAAGCCTCAGCAAAATCCCCCAACTGTTCATTGCGGCTGCGCGTAGCCAATACCCACTGTTTCCATGCACCCAGAACCTCATTGCGTAAATGAAACAGCCGTGTATATACTGAGACCACCCACGCCAACACCGCCACCAACATGCCAATTGAAACCAGAATTTCCATAGTGCTATTATCCCTCTTTACCCACAGAGGGCAAGAAGTTAGCACTAGCTAATAGGTTCGGAACCTTATCCGAAAAATAAGCGAGTTATCCCGCACGCTCATCACTCTGGCAAGGATATGGAATCCGCCTGAATCGGTGGAATCTATCATTGCGATTTTGTTTCACGAAAAATTTCAGAACACGACTGACTGCTTCTGACGGTTCTGCCTTGACATAATACCACGATTATGGTAGTTTGAAAATGTATGAAGTCACTATTCCTGAACATCATCGGGTGCAGCGCACTGCTGCCGTGCGTGGTAAATGCATTAGAGTTTGACCGCTGCTACGGTGACCACATGGTACTGCAACAGGGAAAGCCGATTGTTATCAGCGGGACGGCGGAGTCAAACAAGCCGATAGAGGTACAATTCGGCGAGCAGAAGGCAGAAGCCAAGCTTGGCAAAGGCAAGAAGTGGAAAGTGAAGCTTGACCCCATGCAAGCCTGTGCCGAGGGAAAGGAATTGACCGTGCGTCAGGGAGAGGAGAGCGTGACACTGCGAGATGTGGTGGTGGGCGAGGTATGGATAGCCTCCGGTCAGTCCAATATGCTGTGGCGGGTAGACCAGACCCCCGGAAATCGGCAAACGATAGACAGCTCATCCAACCCACAATTCCGTTTTTTCCACTCCGAGCCGCAAGTGCACACCAACAATGCCGTTTACACGAATGAGCTGATGGAGAAACTGAAAGAGAATCGGATGTATGAAGGAAACTGGGCCGTCTCCGGTCCCGATACCGTGTCTCGCATGTCTGCCGTGGGCTACTATTTCGGGCAGGCACTTCAGAAGCAACTGGACGTACCGGTCGGGGTCATTCACTGCGCGCTCGGCGGCTCGGAAATGCTTGCCTGGATTCCGGAAAAGGTAGTTCGCAAGAAGTATCGTTCGTGTCTGGGAGACGGGTGGCTGGAGAGCAAGTACATCTCCGAATGGGTACGCGGGCGAGCCCGCAAAAACATGGGCAAAGACCCGAAATCACCGCACCCATACAAGCCGGCATACCTGTTTGAAAGCGGGCTTTCGGACTGGACGGAATACCCGGTGGCGGGCGTTATCTGGTATCAGGGAGAATCCGATGCCGAGCTGCAGGACATGAAGCAGAACACTCAGTTGCTCACCGACCTCATCAGCTCCTGGCGCTCAGCATTCAAAACCCGCCAGCTGCCTTTCCTCATGGTGCAGCTACCGAGAATCAATGACAACACGCCGCTGCGCAAATACTGGCCGGAGTTCCGCACCGTGCAGGCAGAGGTTGCAGCGGAAACCCCCGGGGTGGAGTGTCTGACCACGGTTGATTTGGGGTCTACCAACTCAGATGTTCACCCGCCCCGCAAGGTGGAAGTGGGTGAACGCCTCGCGGCTCTGGCGGCCGCTAAGGTGTACAAGAAAGATGTGCCGTATTCCGGGCCGGCGATGAAGAGCTGCACTGTATCCGGCAAGGAAATCAAGGTAAACTTTGAGCACGCGGAGGGGCTGACCACTACAGATGGTCAGGCACCGCGCCATTTTGAGATTGCCGGAAGCAATGGCAAGTTCCGACCGGCAGAGGCGCGGATTGAGGGCGACAGCGTGATACTGAGCAGCGACCAGGTAAGCTCACCGAAACAGGTTCGCTACGCTTGGGCTACATTCCTGAATCCGAATCTGGTCAATGCCGATAAGCTGCCAGCCGTTCCTTTCGTCTGCACGGGGAAATAGATTCAACCATCAAGTCCCTGGTGTCCCGCCATGAAAGCTTCTCTGTTTTTCTCCGCACTATTCCTCTGCAGCCCCCATCTGCTGAGTGCCGCCAGCTACACTCAACTGTCTACCCCCCTGTGTGACAGAGAAAACGGGGTTATCTATGACGGCAAGGGAAAATTCACCGTACAATCCCCCGCAGAAACCACCGTGGAGCTGACCGTCAGCTACCCCTCCCTGCTCAGCTACATCAACTCCAACGATTACAAGAGCGGCAATCCCATGCTGCTCTGGGATGCCGATGCCGCCGACTACGGACTAGCCGATAATGCCGACACGGGCCACCCCGCCGGGGCACGGGTTCCCTACCTGACCGGGTTCAGTGAGAATAAGGTGTGGAATCCCGGGGTGAACATCAACCCGGAACAACTGAAGCAGCACGTCAGCCCGGCAGGGAATCTCACGCTCTGCCTGCGCAACAGCAATTCCGGCGGAGTCACCGTCAGCGTCCGGGACAGCAAGGGAGAGGAGCGCCCCCTCTACACAGCCCCGGCGCTGCGGGTATCCGCCAACAAGGCCATTGTCGGCTACCACGTCAACACCAACTACGTGACCGCCGTCACGCTGCATACCCCTTCCACGCTGGACACCGCCTCCTACGAGCCGCCGCCGGACTACACCTCGCCCTTTGTGAGCAAGCGGGCAGACGGCAGCGGGATTGGGCGCGTCATGTTCCTGGGTGACTCCATCACACACGGCGTGAATGACCAAACCTGGCGCTGGCAATTATTCAAAACACTGGTAGATAACGGAATAGAAGCGCAAATTGTCGGCCCCCGCAGCGGCTATACCCCCGGATATACGAACCTGACAACCCCGGATGCCGGGGAGGCATACGGCGGCGTTGCTTTTCCGAATGTCCACCTGGCCCAATCCTCCGGCCGCACGCACAACATCATCTCCGGTTCAAATGCCGGGATGAGTGGGGTGAATTACGGTGGGCATTCCACCCGCAGCTCTGCCGCAAGTTACAATTGCGACACCTGGTGCTGCATGATAGGAACCAACGACCTCCTGTCTGACAAGGGGTACTCAGCGGCAGAGTTTGCCGACAAAATGCAGCGAATGCTCGGCGGCCGGGTGAATGCCAGGGGCTCGCGTTATACCTGGATACCCGGCAAAGATTGGGGCACCATGGGGCAGTTGGCAAATGATGTTCTGCAGGATGCAGGGGACGTGCTCTACGTGATGGCAGTTCCCTGCTGGGGAAGGCACGGCAACAACAATGAAGCTGACCGCCACCTGGCAGTTCAGCAGTATAATCCCCTGCTGAAAAAGTGGGTGGAGGAATACGCCAAAGAGCACGGCAAAAACGTCATCTTCGTTGATATCAACGAGGGATTGGTAGACTACGCCCTCAAGACCCCGTTCAGCTGGCCGGATGCGATGTCCAACCGCCCCGGTCGCGATGGTCTGCATCCGAATGCTCAGGGCTCACTCATCATTGCAGGTAATCTTACCCGGGCCATGGGTTTAGCAGGGCGCACCGCCGGTCTACCCCGCGCCGCTGCCGCCGGGGACTGGCAGTCAGCCGGCATGCGCAAAAAGGGACCGCGCGCCCTTAATTGCGCCGAGAATGCTTTTACCGGAGGCAAAGGACTCACCGTAGACTGCCTGGCAACGTTCGGCAACGGGGAGAAGGGCGGATGGCGCAACGCGGACTCCGCTCTGAGTATCAGTGTAGGAGACGGCGCGGCGAGCGGCACGCTCCGCATCAGCGAGAGCAGCATTCTCTGGGGCAATACCCCCCTGTACTGTGGGGATTGCTCTGCGCTGCAGCAAAACCTGCGCATTGTCCTGCATCCCGGCAATCAGGCAGACAACGTGCAGCCCGGCTTCTATGTCTGGCTGGGGGATATGCTCATCGGTCAGGGACTGGCGGCAAACTCCGGCGTACCGTTCAATGGTATCCGTATTTCTGCGGAAAACGGAGGCAGCGTCACCCGGCTCCGCTGGGCAGACAGAGCCTATGCTCCCGCAAGTGGGGGTAAAGCTGCTCCGAATGTTTATTTGACCACCCCCGGCAGCTGATAAGGCTCTGCCGCCCCCACCCCGAAAAAAGGGAAAAAAGCACCCTTTCCCCGCGCACAAAAGAACGCTGTCCCGGCAAAGGGACAGCGTTCTTTTGTAATGATTCAATCAGATGAATCAGTGCTTTTTGCAGAAGTCTTCCAAGCGATCCAGACCCTCCTTAAGCACGTCCAGAGAGGTGCAGTAGGAGATACGGATGGCCTTGTCATTACCAAAGGCAATGCCGGGCACGGCAGCCACCTTATAACGCTCCAGCAGCTGGTCACACAGTTCCAAGGAGCCCATATTCAGCTCCGTTGTATCAATAAAGAAGTAGAAAGCCCCCTTGGGTTCCACCACTTTGATTTTGGGCATCTGGCAGAGACGGCTGTAAACATATTGGCGGCGGAAGTCGTATTCCTCACGCAGGTCATCAATAAAGCTCTGGTCACCGGTCAGGGCCTCAATGGCACCGTACTGGCAGAACGTGGTAGCATTGGAAGCCGTGTGATCCTGTATAAGCTTGATGCACTTGGCAATACCCTCCGGCGCAGCGGAGTAGCCAAGGCGCCACCCGGTCATGGCGTAGCCCTTGGAGAAACCGTTGATGGTAATGGTCAGGTTATAAATCTCCGGGCTGAGAGAGGCCATGGAAACATGCTTCTCCTCACCGTAAATGAGGTGCTCGTAAATTTCGTCAGCCATGATGAGGATATCTTCATCTACGGCGATGTTGCCAATGGCACGCAGCTCCTCCTCCGAATACACCGCCCCGGTCGGGTTATGCGGCGTGGTCAGGATAATCATCTTGGTGCGGGGAGTCATGGCGTTCTCAAACTCCTCAGCCGTAATCTTCCAGCCGTTCTCAGCCTTGGTCTCCACAAACACGGGTGTACCACCGCAAAGCTGCACCATGGAGGGGTAGCTCACCCAATAGGGAGAGGGAATGATAACCTCATCACCCTCATTGATAGTGGCACGCAGAGCCTCATACACAGCAGGCTTGGCCCCGGAGGTCACACAAATCTGGTTGATATTATACTCCAGGCCATTATCACGCTTGAGCTTATCACAGATAGCCTGACGCAGCTCCGGCAAACCAACGGAGGGGGTATACTTGGTGGCACCATTGTTCAGAGCAGTGATGGCAGCCTGCTTGATGTTCTCAGGCGTATCCTTATCCGGCTCACCGCCGGCCAGTCCGAACACCTGCTCGCCCCGAGCCTTCATCTCCTTGGCCTTATTGGTCACAGCCAGAGTGAGAGACGGCGAAAGCGCAGCTACGTAATCAGAAATAAGTTCCATTGCAGGATGTGTGGTATAATTCGTTAATAAAAGTCTTCGAGAGTGGACACGCGCCGGGCATGTCCGGAAGATTGTACGATTATAACCGCCACTTGGCAAGGAAAATATGAAGCATTGACGCTCTTTTGACTCAGAGCGGGAAGCCTACTTCTTCTTCCCGGCGGCTTTAAGCTTGGGCATAAGGCTGAAGGAAAGGCACTTCTTCGGGCAGGCAGACACGCAGGTCATGCAACCAATACAGTTAGGGTGCCGCACAAACTCCGAGTTAGCGACATCGATATTCATGGGGCACTTCTTTGAGCAGGTTCCGCAGCCACCGCAATGTTCCGTTCTTCGGCGAATACCAACAATACGCAGCACACTGAAAAGCCCCTGTCGCGCACCGCCTGTGCAGAAATAGTTGCAGAACGGGCGGTCTATGAACAGCCCCAGCAACAAGAACAGTACAATGATACCGGAGGCAAGCGTCAGGAGCTCCCCATGCACCAATTTGCTGAAGTTGTACGGTCCCTTGAGCAATGAAAACGTTATTTCCATGGTCAGCAATGCATAAAAAGCATAGCGGCACAGTTGGAGATAACGCTGAAGTCCCTGTGGCACACGAAAGCGTGGGAGTTTCAACAGGCGCCCCAGAAAAGACATCCAATCCTGAGCCGCGCCCAGCGGACACACCCAACCGCAGAAAAACACACCCGCCAACAGAATAGTCGGGAAAAGCCAATCGCTTGCAATCTTAGTGTTAAATCCGGCAAACGCCATGGCACACAGAAAACCCAGCTGCACCAAAAAACGCAACACCTGCACCCATTTTATCTTCTTCCGCATCACGGGGTCATTATACAGACACCACCCGGTCTTAACAACAACAAAAAAAGCCCCCCGGCATCTTTGCGCCGAGAGGCCCGGTAAAAGAACAGGAACTACCTTACACGGCAGCCTTGATGATGGCGGCGAAAGAGTCGGCCTTCAGAGCGGCACCGCCCACAAGCGCACCGTCAATATCAGGCTGGCTCATGAGCTCAGCAGCGTTGGCAGGCTTCACGGAACCACCGTACTGCAGACGCACCTTGTCAGCAGCCTCAGCACCAAAGGTTTCTGCCAGCACGCCACGAATGAAAGCATGAGCAGCCTGAGCATCAGCGGCAGAAGCAGTCTTACCCGTACCGATGGCCCACACCGGCTCATAAGCAATCACGATACCGGCCACCTCGTCAGCGGTCAGCCCTTCAAGGCCTTCTACAACCTGGCTCTTGAGCACAGTCTCAAGCTGCCCGCCCTCGCGCTGCTCCAGCGTTTCACCGATGCAGTAGATGGGGATGATACCGGCAGCCAAAGCCTTCTTAATCTTGCGGTTGATGTAAGCATTGGTCTCGCCGTGGTACTGGCGGCGTTCGCTGTGACCCAGCACCACATAGGTGCAGCCCAGCTCGTTAAGCATCGTCGTAGAAATCTCACCGGTGAAAGCACCATTGTCACGGTCACTCACATCCTGAGCACCGACGCCGATGCACTTGCAGCCGTTGAGCGTATCCATGACAGCGGGAATCGTCACAAACGGGGGAACGATTACCTTGTCTACAGCATTGGTGCACTCGCAAAGCTCATTCTTAAGAGCAGCGAGAAACTCCTTGGCCTCCTTCGGGCCGATATTCATCTTCCAGTTAGCGGCAATGATGGGGGTACGGGACATAGTTATTCAGTGTCTTGTTATTGACGCGCCAAGACTACCCCCGAATCCTGCCAAAGTCAAGCAAAAAGTGCATAATCGGCCACATGCAGAGGCACGCTCGCGCCGGGAGAAGAATCATAAATATTAGTGAAAAAAGCTTGAACCGGTATATAGAATACGGTAAAGTGCATGCGTATGAAGTTGTTGCAATGTCTCATACCGATTACGGCGGTTACGGGGTTGGTGTCCTGTTACGGCACCAAGGAGTTTACCATCAACACACAGCCTGCCGGTGCTCAGATTTCCGTCAACGGTAAGGATGTGGGCACCAGCAATTTGACGCTGGAGATTGAGCAAAGCCGGGATTTGGGGATTGTGGCAACCAAACCGGGTTACCAGGCGGCTGCCAAAACGGTGGGAACAAAAGTCAACCGCTTTCTTTCCTTTATCTGGACGGATGAGAGCCCCTATGCCAAATACATTGAGGAGGACAGTGTCACGATACCGCTTCAACGTATCATGACCACAGAAACCTACCGCCCCACCACTCTGGAGCCTTACACCGGCGGCGGTGGACGCACTGCTCCGGATTGGGAGCCGGGGAAACGATAAATCACAGCCCCATCTTGCCGGGATTGAGGATACCGGTGGGGTCAAGAGCCTGCTTGAGGCTGCGGTGCAGCTGCATGGCAACGGGGCCGATGGCTCCGGCAAACCAGGGTGCTTTGGCAAGGCCTATACCGTGTTCCCCGGTAATGCTGCCGCCGTGGCTAACCACCCATTCAAAGAGGCGGTTGACCAGCGCATCTGCCGGGGGGCGTATATCGTTGCCCTCTGCATCCTTGAGCACCATGATGTTGGTGTGGATGTTGCCATCTCCGGAATGCCCGAAGCATGCCACAGGTATGCCGGTCTCTTTCTGCATACTTTCGCAGAATTCCACCAATGCCACCAGTTGGGAGCGGGGAATGACGATATCCTCGTTGAGTTTGGTGAGTCCGGTGGCTTTCAGGCTGTAGGAAAACTCACGCCGGAGCTGCCAGATGGCTTCCACCTCCGCCTCAGTCACAGCCGGAACGATATCGACGGCACCGGTCTGCCGCAAGATGGCAGAGATGGCGTTCAGCTCAGCGGCAACGGCATCCTCGCGGCCGTCAATTTCGATGATGATATGCCCCTGTGCCGCCTCCGGCAGAACACCGGGTCCCAGATGCCGCCGCGCAGCAGCCAGGGTGAACGCATCCGTGATTTCCAGAGCACAGGGCAGATGCCCCCCCTGCAACACGTTCTGAACCGCCTGCGCGGCCAGCGCAAAACGGGGGAACGAGGCGTGGAGCGCGGCGCGGGCGGGCGGTGCCGGGATGATGCGCAGCGTGGCCTGTGTGATAATACCCAGCATGCCTTCCGAACCGCAGAAGAGCCCCACGAGGTCAAAGCCCTGCTTGTTCTTGTGGGTGCGGCCGCCGCAGTTCAGGATACTGCCGTCCGGCAGAACCACGGTGAGCCCCAGTACATAGGCACGGGTAACGCCGTATTTCAGGCAGCGGGGGCCGCCGGCGTTGGTGGCGATATTGCCGCCGATGCTGGATTCCTTGCGGGAGGCCGGGTCGGGCGGGTAGAACCAGCCCTTGCGCGCACAGGCCTCCTGTAAGTCAGCGGTAAGCACCCCGGCTTCTACCACAGCCACGCCATCGGAGGGATTCACCTCGACAATGCGGGTCATGGTTGCGGTGGAAATGACCAGCCCGCCTCTCACCGGCACACAGCCGCCCACGTAGCCCACACCTGCGCCGCGCGGGGTAACGGAGATGCCGTGTGCGTGAGCCACTTTCATTGCAGCAGCTACATCCTCTGTAGTGCGGGCCAGCACCACAGCTTCCGGCAGCGCGGCGGCATGCCACTTATCCCCGGCATGTGCCTGCAGGGTAGCCTCATCCGTCCGGACACAATCGCCCAGCAAATTCTTCAGTTCGTCAATCCAGTTCATGGTGCCTTACTCCTTGTCTGTGCCCCAGCGGCGGTGCAACCAGGCTTCTGCCGGGGAGAAGAGAATTTTATCTGCCAGCAGCCCCACCAGAATGATGATGAACATGATGCCGATGACCTGGTACATGCGCTGCAACTCACGCCCATAGTGCAGATATTGACCGATACCAAAGCCGGAAACCACGGAAACATATATTTCCGCTGCCATGAGCGAGCGCCAGGCAAAGGCCCAGCCCTGTTTCATGCCGCTCACCACAAAGGGAGCGGAGGCGGGCAGCGTGACAAATACCAGCGTATGCAGGGGGCTTGACCCCATGGTGCGGGCCGCGCGGGCGTAGATAGGCGGTACGTTGCGCATGCCGTTTTGAGTAGAGAGCAGCACGCTCCAGAGCGTGCCCATGATGACGACGAAGAGCAGTGCTGCCTCCGTCTGCCCGAACCAGATGCAGGCCAGCGGTACCCAGCACACACTCGGCAGAGCCTGTAAGCCCAGGGCCAGCACTCCCAATGTATCGCTCACGCTGCGGAAACGTGCGGAAAGCATGCCCAGCGGTACGCCCAGCACCAGTCCTATGGCATAGCCAATGAGCAGGCGGCGCAGCGTAATGAGCATAGAAAGCGGGATTTTACCGTTGATGGTGTTGTCCCACAGGTACTGCGCCACCACTTGGGGGGATGGCAGGACAAAGGGTGACCACAGGCTCTCATTCAGACCGAGGAAGGCCAGTTCACCCGTACACCCCGCCCACACCAGAATGAGCAGAATGAAGAAAATCAGCGAAATGAGGAAACGTTTCATGATGCGGAACAAGTTAATCGGATTCGGCAGCTGTGTAGCCTTTCAATGCAGAGGTAATCTGCATGGAGAGGTCGGCCAAATCATGGTCATTGATATTGCGGGGGCGGGTAAGAGAGACGGGGAACTGCTCGCGGATGCGCCCGGGATGCGGGGAGAACAGTATCACCCGGCTGCCCAGACAGACGGCCTCGCGCACGTTGTGGGTAACAAAGATGATGGTCTTGCGGCGCTTTTCCCACACGTCCTGAATATCGCCGTAGAGGCGTTCGCGGGTCATGGCATCCAGCGCGGAGAAAGGTTCATCCATCAACAGAATCTTGGGATTGGGAGCCAGGGAGCGGGCAAGTGCCACGCGCTGGCGCATGCCGCCGGACAGCTCGTGGATATTGGAGTGAGCAAACCGGTCCATTTTAACCAGAAAAAGGTAGTACTTGGCCACCTCCAACCGCTCCTTGTCCGTGAGATTGGGTTTCTGCTTGAGCCCGAACATGACATTGCCAATGACATCCAGCCAGGGGAAGAGGGCATGCTCCTGGAACATGACCATGCGATCACGCCCCGGGCCCGTAATCGGCACGCCGTCAATGAGAGCCAGTCCGCTGTCCGGTTTTTCCAACCCGGCGATGATGTTGAGCAGGGTGGATTTGCCGCAGCCGCTCGGGCCGACAAAACAGACGAACTCTCCCTCATTGATGGTGAGCGATACGTCATCCAGCGCGCGAACCGTACCGTTGCGGGTGCGGAAGTCCTTGCAGACGTGCTCCACGCTCAGCTTGGCGGTGGGGAAAGCGTTGATTTCCTTGTCTAATTTATCGTGCATCACGGTTCCTGTGAGTTGGGGGTGTAAATCATACCATCCAGCGGGGGGACTCTGTCCAGCAGCCCGGTGTCCCGGGCATCTTTCACAAACTGTTCCAGCCCGGGGATATCTATCTCCGTGGTCATGCTGAGCCGTTCCCAGGCGCGTGCCACAATCTCGGCATCCATAGGGGCCTGCGTCAGTTCACTGAGCTCATCGACCACATGTTTTTTTGCCTCATCGGGGTGGTCGATGATCCATTGCGTCAGCTCTTTGTGAGCTCGGATAAGTGCCGCGGCTTCCCGCGGGTGGTGGTGCAGCCAGCCGGTGCGAGCCGCCAGCACGGTGGTAACTACCTGCGGCTCTTGCACCAGGATTCTGGCACCTGCCATGATTTCCAAGCGGGTGACCCAGGGCTCCACCGTCCAACAGGCGTCAATATCACCCTGTTTCATGAGCTGCAGCTGCATCGCGTTGGGAGTGGGCGATACGCGGCAGTCGCCTGCGCCCTCCAGAGTGCAGGTCAGGCCGTTTTTCTGCAGCCAGGCGCGGCAGGAAACATCCTGCGTATTACCCAGCTGGGGTGTGGCAATGCTACGCCCCTTGAAATCCTGCGGTGATTGAATACCGCTCTCCGGGGACACCATCAGAGCCGCACCTCCATTGACGGCACCCGCCAGCAGTCGGATTTCGCGCCCATTGGCCACAGCGTAGGCATTCAGTGCCGGGCTGGGTCCCACGTAGGTCACATCGGCAGTCTTACCGAACAGTGCCTCCATCGCCGTCGGCCCGGCATTGAACGTGTGCCATTGCAGGGTATAACCGGGCAGGTAACGCTCAAACCAGCCCTGTCCGCGGCGGCTCATGTTTCTTGCCACAAGCCCTTGAACATGTGTTACATTAGGAAAGCATCCCATGCGAATTTCCCTGCTGTCAGGATTTTCGCGGTTGCAGGCACACAGCACCAGTGCTGCAATCCCCGCCAGCAGGCAACTCATCATGCTCTTCATCATCAACCCACACACTACCAGAATTTCCCTGCACGGTCAAGTTCCTGCTCAGACATTTTTGAGTCAAACGATTTCTCAGCATTTTCATCATTTCACTTGCTTTTTAACTTTACATTCCCTAGCAAAAGAGTAACATGAATCCATGGCTAAACGTCCTATTCACCAATCCCCTATGGTGCCCGGAGCTCGGCACCGTCACAAACAAAGTTCCGGTGGCAGTGTTTTTGTTGCACTGCTGGCACTTGCCGCGCTGGGAGTCGGCGGTTACTATCTCTACGACCAGTCACAGAAGAATGATAAATCTGCACTGGTCAAAAAAAGCAAGAAGAAAAAGAAAAAAGCCTCAACCAAACAGGAAACGGCCCGGACGGAGCAACGTATTGCCTCAGCAGCTGCAGAGGAAACGACCGGTAATGAAATCATTCCGGCGGCAGATAGCGGCAATACCTCCTCTGCTACGGAAATCAAGTCAGCTGCCCGCAAAACCTTTCCCCCACCTTCACGTTACGACCGCGCTCCCAAGGCTGTCAGCCATCTGCCCAAGGCAATTGTCGACAAGTTGGACGGCGGTGACTATCAGGCGGTATATGATGATTTGGTGAAAGCACTCAAGGGGCAGAAACCCAACATCAAGAGCGATGAGTACATGCACTGCGCCATGCTTACCGAGCTCATCCGCTGCACCGGGGCGGAGGTCATGACCGAGCTGGCCAAAGACAAAAACAAAGCCAAGTTCCTGGAAGCGTTCTGCAAGGATTCCGCCTGGCTGGAGTTCTACCTTGGCGGAGGTCTGGTTCCCTACCAGACTCCGGTAGGGGTGGATGTGCTCTACCGAATCTGGAAGGAGGAAGACGGCAAGGTGAAAAACAAGGCACTTGCCGTGGCACTCGCCTCCCTGTGGGGCGGCGGCGAGACCTCACCCCAGCAACCGCTCACGAAAATGAACCCCGCCCAGTTCAACCCGGTTTGGCGCTATAATTTCTTCCTGAAACAGGAACGGGAAAAGAAACTGCACCCCAATTATCCGAAACTCCGACCCTGGGAGCTGCGCTTCGTTGTTGGCATCGCCGGGCAGGACTGGGATGACAAATCATTCGAGTGGGCTGCGGAAAACATCAATATGCCGTGGGATCAGTACCACTCCGCCTGCTGGGCAGCAGTCTATACAGACCCATCCCGCTTCGGTGACTCTGTACAGGGGGGAGCCTACAATATGCCTTACAGCGTCATGAGCGATGCGGAAACCACCCACCGCAACGGCGGGGTCTGCGGTGCGCTCTCGCATCTGGGATGCTTTGCCGCCATGGCGCATGGCATCCCCGCCACAACTGTGGGACAGCCCGGTCACTGCGCCTACGGCTACCGTTTGGAGCGCGGCAAATGGGTAGGAGGGTTCGGCGGCCCGGACGGCGGTATGCACAACCAGATATTCGGACACAGGGCACCCACGTCCTACACGCTCATGGAAACCGTGTTCGGTGATGACAAGGGGGTGGCTACGGCCTACCGCAAGAGCTACGCCGCCCGAGCTCTGGAAGCTGCCGGAGATTCTGCCGGTGCTATCGACATGTGGAAATCCGCGCTGGAGGACAGCCCTCTACATCCTTTCTTCCGCAAGGAGCTGCACAGACTCATGAAAGAGGCCAACACCTCCGCAGACAGCTGGCATAAGTACCTCATGGCAACCATACCGCTCTATGTGGAAAACGGTTTTGCCGCAGTGGATATGACCGCTGACCTGGAGCAGGAAATTGCTGCCCTGAATGATGCTCAGAAGATTGATATCTACTCCGCCATGCATACCATGATTGCCGGGTCTAAATCCTCTTGGGCAGTCAAGTGTACGGATGTCATCAAGAACCAATCCGCCACACTCTCGGAAAACATGCAGGAAACCTACCTCACCCGCGTCTTTGGCATCCACATGCACACAGGGGACGGCACCGTCTTCGGGCAAGTGCTGGAATGGGCGGTGGCAGAGTTCTGCGGCGGAGAAAAAGAAGCCATCTTCAGCAAAGCCTTTGCCTCAGCTGCGGAAAAAGCACCGGCTTCCGGCAGTGGTGAGGCGGATGCAGAGAAATCCAAACGCATGATGGCAGCGTACAACAAAGCCATCGTCGCAGCAGAACAGTCTCGCTCCGCCCCCGCGTTCCAATCCCTCATTCAGGCGGCAAAGAAGAGCGGAGCGGCATCCACCACCCCCATCCCGCTTAACACTCTGCCCGGCATGCAGGGCAGCCCCGCGCAGGCAGCTCTGTTCCGCATCTCCACCAGTGCCCAGTGGGACACCCCCACCACGCATCTGGATATCACCACACCCGATGGCGGCAAATGCCACACCAACAAGGAAGAAAAACCCCACTTCATCGTAGAGCTTCCCAATAGCTCTGCAGTCACCGGATGCATTGTACGCAAGACAGACGGCAACGAGGGACGCATGAAAAAAGCCACGGTCTACACCAGCTCTGACGGCGCAACCTGGATGCCTAAGGAAAGCACGGATGACATGCCCAAGGAATGGGCGGTCAATTTCCCCGCCGGTACCTCTGCCAAATGGGTCAAGGTGGAGTTTGAGAACAAATCCCCGGATTTCGCACACATCTCCCACTTTGTCGTGTTCACCCGCTAACCCCATCACGAAATTACCATGAAAAAAACTCTTTTCACCCTCCTTGTTCTACTGAGCGGATTAGCTGCTGCAGATACGACCAACTCCTGCAAACTGCCGGATGTACCCACCGCACGCGAACAGGCAAAACAGCAGAATAAACCCATCATCATCCTGCGCCACGGCTCCGACTGGCTGCACGACGATGCCGACATCTGCCGCAAATGGCAGAAAATCATCGACTCTCCTGAACTGGCAGGAAAAGCCGTCTACGGGCAATTCGATGACACCACCGGGCAGGAAAACGGCGATGTCCGCAAAAAAATACTCCCGGTAGAGTGTTTCAACATGCCGGAGGTTGTGGTCATGGCGGCAGACGGCACACTCATGGCCGTGCTTCCCACTAAAATGGTGCGCGGCAAAGAATCCGGTATCATCAAGGTGCTTTCCAAAATGCTGGAAATCCACCCGGAGTTCAGCCAACTGGCAGCAAAAGCCAATAAGACGGAGGGTATAGAGGGGGCTAAAGCAGCCGGAGAGGCTCTCGACCTGCTCTACCAGCGGGATGCCGTCCGCTGCGGAGCTCTCCATAACATCATCAACAAAAAAGACCCGGAAGACACCACCGGCTACCGCTCTCAGTATTGCTGGGAGCACATGGGCATGTACAGACAAATCAACAGCATACTCAAAGGCGGTCCGGAAGGGCAGCTCAAGGGGGCTGACCGCAAGTTTGACGATGCCATTAAATACGTACAGAAAGTTCTCAAAAACAAGCGGCTGAAAGGCGAACGCCGCCAGCAGTGGCTCTGCGGTCTTGCCTACATCTACCGCGAGCGCAACGGCTCCACCAAGAGCGATGACTGGAAACCCTGTCTGGATGCCCTCAAGGAAGCCGTGGAAATCAACCCGGACAACGAAATCGGCATCGGTGCTGCCAAGTACCATAAATTCCTCGACCGTGACGCATACTACGTCATTAAAAATGACTTCTATGACTCCGGCGATCAGGTTGTGGGCTATGACAAGGAATGGCGCATCGATGTCTCCCATCATATCAAAGGACCGGGCACCTACACGTTCTATCTGGAGAAAACAAAAACCGGACGCATGGATACTAAGGACTTCCGCATCTATGTGAACGGGAAGTTGGCAGACAAGTCAGACGACCCGACCAAGATCGTGGACAGAGTGGATTTTGACCTCAACTCCCTGCCCCCCGGCAAGCCCAAGGTAGAAGTCCGCCTACTCTCCCGCTGCTACGACGGATGGTATGCAAGTGCCGGATTCATCCGAATGCAGAAAAAATAATCATTTTTCCATGCCCGCCGCAAGGCGGGCATTTTTTATAGCCCTGCTATATCGTTCGGTAAATTATTTCCACAAGTTTGCAAAGGATAGATGGTAATTTGAAGGTAAGCATTCGATGCTGGGCGGGTTTTATAGCTCAGCATCGCTTTTCTGAGGCAAGAGAGCAAGATAATCACCCGTATAACCGGAGGCCAGCGTTTGAAGCGTTTCGTTAAACCACGTCTCGGCATTAACTTTGCAACGT
>JAFQEY010000052.1 GCA_017398765.1 Akkermansia sp. | reverse complement strand
CTCCTGCTGGGAAGCGGCAATGTATTGCAACTGAGTGCTGGGGATTTTGTGCAGGACACCGATACCGAAATCTATACCTATGCCACAACCCAACTGAGCGGATTCACACTGGGGGCAGGAGCCGAGCTGACGCTGGATGCCGGATTGCTGAGTCTCCCGGGAACAGCTCCGGGTAACTACACCTTCAACATCCTCCTGCAAGATTTCAGTGCAGCAGATGCATCTCCCCTCATCGGTATCACCCATGCTGCCTGGGAGACTGATGAGGTGACAGCTTACACCCGGAGCGTGAGCGACAGGGGCGTTATCGTCTCCTTCTCTCTTTCCTCTGTGCCGGAACCCACAAGCTCAACACTTTCCCTGCTTGCGCTGGCAGGGCTTGCTCTGCGCCGCAGGAGACACTGATTATCCATACGGCATGAGGACAATTCAATCGTGCAGGGAGCATGTTGTTCCCTGCACGATTGTGCTGAGTAGTCATTCTGTCTGTTTTCCCCCTTGCAGAGTCGGTCTTTTCGTGTTATGCTGGCGGTGTTGAAGAAATCTTAACTAATTCTGCATGTGCGCACGCTATAAATCCACAGAAGCAAGCCCCGGCACAGAGCGGGGCGGGCGGAGCTATACGCGCTATCAGGCAGCGGAGCGGGTGAGGAATGATTATGAGGACGAAGATTACGCCCGACCGGAGGAAGAAGAGGTGCATTACCGCCACCACAGCCACATGCCGCAGCAGGAAGAATACCGCGAGGAGAGGAATCCGGATGATGCGTTCGGCACGCCGATTCATCCTGCCCCGGGTCGACTGACTCCCCGAGCAGGAGAAGAGATTAACCCACTTAATGAGTTTCGCCGCCCCCCCAAAAAAGGGATGGGTTTCTGGAACGCACTCTGGCGACTGCTGACACTGCCGTTTCGCATCATCTTCTTTATCACCCGGCATGCTCCCAAGCTGATCATCTGGCCATTGCGCATGAGTATCAGTCTGGCATTTGTGGGTGGATTGGCAGCGGTCATTCTGGCAATCATCTACGGTATCCGCGCGGGGCGGTATGATTTGACGCAGGTCACCCGCATGCCTGAGCGCACGATTGTGCTGGATCGCAAGGGAAATGAAATAGGCACGCTACACGGTGAGAACCGGCGCTCAATTTCCAACCTGCATGAGGAAGTTCCGCGCTACTTCATTGATGCGCTTATCATGCAGGAAGACCGCTCCTTCTGGAAGCACGGGGGAATAGATCCGCGCGGCATGCTGCGAGCCGTGGGTCAGGTGTTCAAGCACGGACGCACCACCCAGGGCGGTTCCACCCTCACCATGCAGCTCGCCAAAAACACCTACAACCACCGCGAGCGTAACTTTACTGCCAAGTTTACGGAAATGGCACTGGCACGCCGAATTGAGGCCACCTACGACAAGGAAACGATACTGCGCTGCTACATCAACCGCGTGTTCTGGGGGCATTCCTTTCTGGGGCTGAAGGCGGCTGCCTACGGCTATTTCTCCAAGCAACCGCGGGATCTGACGCTGGGTGAATGCGCCATGCTGGCCGGCATTGTCTGTAACCCCAATGAGTTCTCCCCCTACCGCAGCCCGTCCTCAGCCCTGATTCAGCGAGACAAGGTGCTCAAGCTGATGCATGACCACGGCTTTATCACCCGCAATGAATATAACGCTGCCCTCGCGGAGAAAATCGTGACCCGCAAACCGGAGCGACTGGGCAATGACAACTACGCGCTCGACCTCGTTCGGGCAGAAGTAGACCACATTCTGGGACTGCTGGATACTCAGGATCGCCGCATCAAGGACGAAATCATCTTCTCCGGCGGATTACGGGTAAAAACCACACTGGATGTGGATTTGCAGGCAGACGTGATGCACGATATCGACACACGGCTGGTCAACATGTTTGAGAAAAACCCGAAATACCGCCACCAGACCCGAGCTCAGTTCAAGGCTCTCATTGCCGGCAAGAGCCCGGAAGAAGCGGATAAGATTCAGCCGAACTACATCCAGGCCGCCTGCACCATCATCGACAACGCCACGGGGGCACTGCTGGCAGTGGTAGGCGGGCGTGACAGCACGGAATCGCCGCTCAACCGCGCACTTCAGTGCAGGCGGCAGGTAGGCTCTGTATTCAAACCGCTGGTGTACGGCACTTACTTTGAACGCGGCGGCAGCCCGAACAGCCTCATCTCCGATGGGCGTATCGTCCCGGGAGAAATACGCGGCGGCAAACGCTGGAGTCCGCGTAACTCTGACGGGCGCTTCAGCGGCATGCACCCAGCCTCCTGGGGCTTGCTGAAGAGCCGCAACACCATGGCTGTGCGCGTGGGCAACCGCGCCGGTCTGGAATATGTGGTGAACACCGCGCAGCAGAGCGGCTTCCCCGCCTTCACCCGCCCCAATGGTCCCACAATCTACCTGGGCACATGGGAAGCATCACCGCTGGAAGTAGCCTCTGCCTACACCGCATTTGCCAACGGCGGCGTGCGGCCTACCCCCTTCATCATTGAGAGCATCACAGATTCCGCCGGGCGAGTGGTGTGGCAGAACACCCCATCCGCCACCCGTATCTACTCCCGCAACACAGCCGTGGCAGTCTCCTCCATCCTGCAGCAGATTACAAAACCCGGCGGTACCGCCGGCAGTATGCAGCGGCTGGGGTTCAAGTTCCCCTGCGGCGGTAAGACCGGTACCACCAATAACTACACCAACGCCTGGTTCTGCGGATTCACCTCAGATTTGACTGCTGCGGTCTGGGTAGGTTTCGACCGCCCCCGCACTATAGCGGACAAGGCATACGGCGGCACAGTAGCACTCCCGCTGTGGGTGGGAGCCATGCAGTGTGCCGCAGCGCGCGGATACGCCATGAAAGAGATTCGCACAACCCAGTCAGCCGGGCGAAACTCCGGTCTGCGGCTCTGCCGAAGCTCCGGCATGCTGGCACACTCCGGCTGTGAATATGAAAGTACGGCCTACATCGAAACCATGACAGATCTGACCCGCGCCCGCTCACTCTGCACGGTGCATGCTGAGCTGGCGGAAGACCCCTCAGAAGATTTGGCGGAAGATGTGGCCGAACTGCCGGCAGATGATACGGCGGAAGACCCTGCTGAGCCCAAAGCCCCTGCCCCCCCGGCTCTGCGAAATGACGACTACGCCGAGGAAGTCTGAGAACACCGCCGCAGCAATTAAGCGGACACACTGACAGGAGAGTGTTTTTCTAGTATAGCGTTCGATAAATAGCTAAACAGCAGGAATGGACACATTGGTAGATAAATGGTAATTTGAAGGACAATGGACAAAGAACAATGGACGAAGGAAAAGTCAGGCGAGCCTCCGGCTCGCAGTAGTCAATGATTTAGTTGCAAAGCTTTTGCATGCGAGCAGAGCGATCGGAATT
>JAFQEY010000051.1 GCA_017398765.1 Akkermansia sp. | reverse complement strand
ATGAAATCAGAATCATCTGCCCAAGAGTAGGGGTTATCTTTCGTGTATCCGATTTACTGGCAACTCCTGCAAGCCACTTGGAAAAAACTCCCCAGTGAGAGATAGTGTGCGAGTATTCATATTGCACAGGAGCTGTTGTAGTTGTGTTCTCCTTATCTCCTTCTGTAATCAGCTCCTGTTTCTGAGGCGGTATTGTAGGCGGCGGCGGCGGCGGAACGGGTGTTTGTGGTAAATTCGGTATGTTGTCAGACATGGCTTGGAGAGGACGTACTGTTTATCTCTTGAAACTACTTTAATCTAATTGTTATCTCTTTTAGAAATGAGAGAAAAATAACACAATCGGCTTACTTGTCAATAAAAAAGAAATTTCAATTTTTTATGAAAAATCAACTCCAAGGCTGAGCGAAGCGGCATCAGAGCGAGCAACTACCCGGAAAGAAGACCGCGCCAAGACACCCACTCCACTCTTTTTCAAGTATAACATGTGATATCAGAATGGTTTCAGTTCTTTAAGGGGATAAAAATCCGTTTTCAACAAGGAGACGAAACGCAGCAGGCGTATCTTTTGCGTATCCTGCCCAAAGGTTGCACGTTTGTTGAGTTGCGACAGAGTGCAGGTCAACGACCGGCTCGGCTGATGAATCAACCACGGCGCCCCCCTGGCTGAATTGTGTGGGAGCAGAGCTCCAGGAGCGTATTTTTCCAGGCAAGTGCGGCATGGGGGGGCTTGCCATGTATTATAGCCCTGTGGGATGAAAAGGAACATTTGCAGGGATAGCTGATATTGCAACAAAAGCGTGAGGACGTGTTCTAAATGCATCTTTGTGAGCAGTAAGCCGCTTTTTCAGATTGCAAGGAGCATGAGTATGGGTTACAATGCCGGCATGAGTTATGATCTGATTGTGATAGGTGGCGGACCTGCCGGATACGTGGGGGCTATACGGGCTGCCCAACTGGGCAAAAAGGTGGTGTGCGTGGAGCGCGAGCGCGTGGGCGGCACCTGCCTGAACTGGGGCTGTATTCCCACCAAGGCTCTGCTGAAGAACGGCGAGGTGTACAACACGCTTGCCCGCCGAGCTGCTGAGTTCGGCATAAGCGCAGAGGGTGTCAGCTTCGACTGGAGCGCGGTTATCGCCCGTTCGCGTCAGATTAGCGAGCGTCTCTCCGGTGGCATTTCTTTCCTGTTCAAAAAGAACAAAATTGACAGCGTGACCGGTGAGGCAAGTATCCCCGCAGCCGGTAAGGTGGAGGTGAAAGCCGCCGACGGCACGGTGACGACGCTGGAAGCTCCCAACATTCTCATAGCCACCGGGGCTCGCACGCGTGAAGTACCGGTGTTTCCTTTCAACGGCAGCACCATCATCGGCAGCAAGGAGGCACTCACCCTCAACAAGCACCCGCAGAGCATGATTGTCATCGGCTCCGGGGCCATTGGCACGGAACTTTCCTATGTGTACCACTGCTTCGGCACCAAGGTGACACTGGTGGAAGCCCTGCCCCGCATTCTCCCCAACGAGGATGACGATGTGAGTCAGGCCGTGGAGCGTTCCTTTAAGAAGCAGGGAATCACCTGCATGGCCGGGGCACGAGTGGAAAGCCTGAAGGATAACGACGGGCAGAGCGTGACGGCTGTTATAACTGCCAAAAACGGAAAGACGCAGGAGATTACGGCAGATGTGTGTCTGGTGGCCATAGGCGTGGTGCCTGTGGTACCGAATGCTGCCGGGCTGGAGCTGACGGAGCGTGGCTTTATCAAGGTGGACGAACGCTACCGCACCAACCTGCAGGGCGTATATGCCGCCGGTGACTGTATTGGCGGAATCATGCTGGCACACACGGCCAGCTATGAGGCTGAGCAGGCAGTAGAGGGCATGTTTGATTCTGAGCATGTACCGGCTCACCCTGTGGTGGTACCCGGCTGCACGTACTGCCACCCGCAGGTGGCCAGCGTGGGTAAGCGCGAGCGCGAGCTGAAGGAGGCCGGTGTGGAATATAAGGTGGGCAAGTTCCCCTTCCAGGCTATTGGTCGTGCAGTAGCCGGCGGGGATACGGAGGGGTTTGTGAAGCTGCTCTTCGGCAAGGAACATGGGGAACTGCTGGGTGCCCATATCGTGGGAGATAACGCAACGGAGCTGCTGACGGCACCCGAGCTGGCTCTTAACAGCGAGCTGACAGATGCTGACCTCAATGCCATGATTTACGCTCACCCCACGCTGTCTGAGGCTATCCACGAAGCTGTGCTGGCAGCTGACGGTCGCGCCATTCACGCCTGATTGTAATCGCAGTTCTCTTTATCTCATGGCTCGTAAGTTTTACTACGATACCGGCAGCGAGAAGGTTGGACCGGTAACCGGCAATGAGCTGGTGCGGCTGCGCGCAGCCGGGCAGTTGGATGACAACACCTGGGTGCGCCGAGAGGATTCCGGCACCTGGCGCCCGCTGCACAGCATCAATCTGCGCGAAGAGGAGGAAGAGGAGACTAACCCCGGACTCGTCAAAGCCCTGTGGCGCAGTGGTATGCTGGTACCACTGCTGCTGGTGGCTCTGGGGCTGATTATCTTTATCCTGCTGGCGGTGGGGGCTCTGAGCATTTTCTGGCCGGTGCTGCTGGTTCTGGCGGTGGTCTGGGTGCTTAATCGGCTTTTCAACCAGGACTGAGATGATTACGCTGGCGCAGATTACCGGGTTTGATGACCATGTACTCTTTTATCTGAGCTGTGTATTTGCCACGGTTGTGGGTGCCATTGCCGGGGCCACGGCATCCACCCGTGTGCGCATGGATTTATTCGGCATCATTGTCTGCGGCACAATCGCCTCACTGGGTGGCGGCACGGTGCGTGATATTCTGCTCAGCGGTACGCTCCAGCCGGACGGCACCCCGGTGAGAATCTATTGGGTTACGGAAAGTGACGTACAGTTTCTCTACATGGCCCTTATCACCTCTCTGGTGGTGTTTTATGTGACACGCTACATCGGCATGCCCAAGGGGACTATCCGTGTGGCCGATGCTTTTTCCATGGCATTTTTCACCATGCTGGGAGCCGCCAAGGCACAGATGCTCGGCTGCCCGGAATTGGTGTGCATCTGCATGGGGGTCTGCACCGGGGTGGCGGGCGGCATTCTGCGCGATGTTGTTACCGGCAACGTGCCCTATGTTTTCCGCTCCAGAGAGATTTATGCCTCTGCCGCTTTTACCGGTTGTCTGGTATTTATAGGCTTGCAGTATTTGGGGTGTTCAGTGGATATCTCCTACATCATCGGCACTGTTGTGGTTTTTGCCACCCGCATGGCAGCCGTTTACTTCAACTGGAGTCTCCCGTCTTACCGGCCTCTCTTTGAGACGGTTGATTCCGAAAAAAACTAATCTGCAACCATTCCTGATACGCATCAAAAAAACTCCCCGCCGGCTCCCAACAGCCGGCGGGGATAAGCTTTTCAGCGTCTGCCGAAGCGGTTTACTTGCGGCGGCGGCGGGCAGCCAGACCGGCCAGAGCAAGCAGGCTCAGCGTGGCGGTGCCAGGCTCAGGGATTGCAATGCTGTAAAGAGACGCAGAGGTGATGGTTCCGGCTACACCATCATGCTCACCCATCTTGTTCATGAACACAACGCCGTTCTTGAAACCGGCGTTGGCATGACGATCATAGTCAGCCACATTTGCCTGAGCGGCTTTCTGTCCGTTGACATATACGGCAACGGTACCCTCCTCATTCAGCGCACCGAACATGACGAGAGATACGGTCTTGATGTCGGTGATGTCGTCAACACCGAAAGATTGTGCATTGGTCAGAGTATGATCCGCATTGCCAATGGTAATCTGATTGGTAGATGTATCATACTGAGCACCGATAAACCAGGAAGTCTGATTCTGGTGTGCTGCCAGAAGCCAGTACTTGGTGTCGCTCGTGTCATTGCCGCCCACACCGGTAAGGGAGCAGTTCATGGTAAGCGTAAATTCTTTCCCCATTCCGGTACCGGCGTAGTCGCCCTCAAGAGCTACTTTCTTGTCGCCGTCCGTTGTCAGAAAAAGCACCGCAGGACAGACAATCCAGCGGTGCGGAAGGAGGAACAGGGCTGTAATGAGGTATCAGAAGTTCCAACGGATAGCCGTGGTATACTCCCAGCCGTTGTAACAATCGGAGCCGTTGTTACGGGCGGTGGTGTACTCTGCCCCGAGCATGAGCTTGAGCATGTTCTTGTCCTTTGGCGAGAGGTAGAAGTCTGCGCCGAAGTAGAAGGCGTTGATGCTGTCCACCCAGGAGGATGCCGTGGTGTTGGTGCAGATGTAGCGGTCTGCGCCGAGCTTGCAGGCGTTGTCCCCGGTCATGCCGGTGTAGCGGAAAATGAGGTCAACGCGGTCTGTCAGAGAGTAAACCGGCTGAAGCTGGATACCGATGTTGTTGCCGCCGCCGTTCTGCATCTCGCAGTTGCCCACGATGTTGGCGAGGAAGAGCCACTTGTCCTTCTTCACCTCATAGCCCAGAGAGAGGGCATCCTTCACACCGATACCGTAGCAGTTCGCACCGGGGGCGGTGCCGTTGTCGTAGCTGTTGTTGAAGTCGTGTGCATACTGGACGGATACCTTGTGGTAGCCGCTCTCTGTGACACGGAACTTGTGAGAAGCACCCACGATGGCAAAGAACTTGTCTTCCCAGCCGAATTCGCCCTTGAGGCCGCGACCGTCGCGGTAGGCATCGCGGTGGCCATTGCTCTTGGAGGCACTGGCGCGGTCATTGGCCAGGAGTTGGAGGTAGACGGAATCCTGCTTGTTGGGGGAGTAGGTGATGTCCAGCCCCCAGTTGGAGTCCAGCCCATACTGGTTGCCCACAAAGGAACGCTCCACACAGGTAAGAGCAGAAGAGGGGGTGGAATAGTCTGTGGTGAAGAGCGGTTTGAGCTTGCCGGCCTTCACGCTGAGCCCCTTCACGGCTTTGATATCCTGCTTCACCCAGATGTCGAAGAGGTCTGTATAGGAGAAATTGCGGATGGTGCGCCCGTTTTTCCAGGTGTGGCGGTAGGGAAGCCCGCCGATACGAGCCCAGGTGTGGAACTGTGTGCCGGTGCGGAAATCCACATTGACCCCGACCCAGGAGCGGCGGAATTCGTGGTTGAAGGGGCTGCCGCCATCCTTCAGGTGGAGCCCGTTGCTGCCGTTGGGCTGCACGGAGGCCATCTGGTACTGCTCCATCCAGGCAAAGCGCACCTTGGTCACAAAGCTGTCCTCATTGTTGTAGACCGTGAGGGCTTTTTTCCAGCCCTGCAGCTCATCCGCCACGCTGTCCAGCACAGAACCCGCCTGCACCAACCCGCTCATGGCCACCGTTGCGGCCATGACGCTTCCGAAAAGGGATGACTTCATGATTAGCGGAGGTTGGAGAAGAGAGTCTGCTGGTCAAGGATGGGCATGTATTCTTTGTAGTCAATACCTGCATCCAGAATGTAGAGCGTGAGGAGACGCTTGACGATGGCCAGAATCTTCTCCGGCTGCCAGGGTTTTTCGATGTAGTTGTTAATCTGGCCGTCGTTGATGGCGTTGATGGTGTCGGCATGAGTGGCCTGCCCGGTGAGCAATACCTTGCGGGTCTTGGCGAATCGGGGGTCACTTGCTACCTTGCCCAGCAGCTCGGTGCCGCTCTCTCCCGGCATCACCTGGTCAGAGATGACGATGGCAACATAGTCTCCGTCCTCATCTATCTGCTCCATGAGCTTGAGACAGTCTGCCACGCCGGAGGCTTCCTCCAGACGCACAAGCGGGGTGAGCGGACGGAGGTCACGCATGACGGAATCCAGCACTTCCTGCTGGTCATCTACACAGATAATATTAATCGTTTCCATGAATTTTAGTGGTGGGAAGGTTGATGGTGAAAGTGGTTTCCGCATCGGTGCTGGTGAGGCCGATGCTGCCCTTGTAGCTGTCTACAATGCGGCGGACAATGGAGAGCCCCAGCCCCAGCCCGAAATCCAGCCCCTGTTTCTTGGTGGTAAAATTGGGCTGGAAGATTTTTTCGATATGTTCCTGAGGGATTCGGGGACCGTTGTTGGAGATGGTGACGGTGACGTATTCCTCCGGCAGAAGGCTCACGCCCTCAGCATGAAAGATGCCGGTGGAGACGGAGATGCGGGGCTCGGCGGTCTTGTCCAGCGTGAGGGCATCGTAGGCATTCTGGACTATGTTGGTCCAGATTTGCATGAGCTCGCTCTTGTCTGCTGTGATAGCCGGGAGCGGTTTGAACTCTGTTCTGAGGGTGACGTGCTTGAGCTTGTTGTGCAGGAGGTGCAGCGCATCCTTCACGGTCTGCACCACATCCACCCCCGGCTCGCGTGAGGAGCTGGGAGCCCCCATCTGCTTGACGGCGCGGACGATACCCGTGGCATGGTTGGCGGCCATTTGCAGGTCGCGCAAATCATGCCCCATCTCCCAGATGCGGTAGTTGCGCTTCACATTGCGCACAAAACGCCAGCTGAGTTTCTTGTAATCTGCCTCTGTGGGGGCAATGTGCGCCAGCACCTTCGCGGCTTCCTGGCTCATGCCCAGGTCACGCTCATAGTGGCGCACCGTAGGGCGCAAATCACTGGCAGAGAGGAAGGTGGTATCCTCATACCCCTTCAGGAAGAGCTGCGCGTTGAGCTTGTCCTGTGCCTCCAGAATGGCGCGGAGGGTATCTGCCATGAACTCGGTGCGGCGGGAGATGACCCCGACGGCGTTGTTGAGCTCATGGGCGATACCCGCAGAAAGCTGGCCGAGCAGAGCCGCCATTTCAGAGCGTTGGAGCAGCCGCATGGCCTCCTCTCGCTCGGCAGCACGCCCGAAGATGCGGTCATTGCGGGCTGCCAGCTCGTGGATGGCCACGGGAAGGAACTGCTGGGCAAAGTTGCCGTATTCGTACTGCTCGACGATGGGGGTGGTATCATCAATATAGGCCAGTCTGGTCTTTTCCAGCGCGTAGAGTGAGGTGTTGCTGCGGAAGGCGCGGGAGAAGAAGCTCTGCACGCAGACAAAGGACCCCGCATCCGCGCGGAAGAGCTCGTGCCGACGGCCCTCACTTTCTGCCGGCATGTGCTCACTGGCTTCATTGTCCTCCTCCCGGTAGGAAATCATGGACCCCTCCATGATACGGTACATGCGGCGGGTGCGCTGCCCCTGGCCGATGAGCAGCTCTCCCGGCTCCAGCTCCACGGTGCGCCCCGCATCACTGAAATAGACGCGTTCAAGGCGCTCCAGCGCACGGTTGATATTGTCGGAAAGCGGAATCATGGCTCGTTTGACTGACTGCAACACTGAATCTACCACATTATGCAAGACTTGGCAAGTTTTCTTGCACCGTTTCCTGCCTGCTTTCTGCTATTTTGTGCTCATTGGCCGTGAAAGTGCATTTGAAGATAGTGGCAGATACGCTGTTTTTGAAAAAAACGCAACAACGCACGGAGACAATATCCTTACCGGGCGCTGCCGGCACCCCTTCCCAAAAAGCTGAGTTTTGAGCTTGAAAGTACCCCACTGCAAGTGTAGAATGCACAGCGGTAATCTGACTGCAATGGCTGCAAAAAAGAAAAAGGATACAGATACGCTCACGCCCCCCCCCGCCGGGCAGAAAACGCCGTGGGAGGCCCCCGTGGTACAGGCGGTCATGTTTCTGGGGGCGGACTCTCTCTCCATGATGGTGGCAGAAACCCGCGGCGGTGAGCACCGCGTGCTGGATGTTCTCTCCCAACCCCTGGAGCTGGCGCAGGATGTGTTCAACGGAAGCGAGCTGAGCCGTTACACCATGGATCGCTGCGTTCAAATTGTCAGAGGATATGGTGAACTACTGGCAGAATATCGGCTGGCCGGCGCGGTGAGCGTACGGCTGCTGGGCACCAATATCCTGCTCAATATCCGCAACATGGATACCCTGGTCAACCGCATGCAAATTACCTGCGGACTGAGGCTTGAAATCATGGATGACGGGGAAATGACCCGCCTGCTCTATCTGAATGTCAAAACGCTTCTCAATCAGCACCCGGAACTGGAGCGCAAGCGTGCACTGGTGCTGCATGTGGGACCGGGTAACACACGTGTGCTGGTGCTGGAAAAAGGCCGCATTGCCCACTATGGCAACTACCGACTGGGGGCTCACCGCACCGGTATCACCATCTCGCGGGCAGAAACCGACCTCAGCGGCGGCGAAAGCGTGCTGGTGCGGGAACACATCCGCGGTACCATTGAGCAGATGCGCTACGATGTAGAGGGGGCCCTGCCCCACGCCCCGGATGCGCTCATCATCTTTGGCCCCGACTTTCGCAAGGTGGTAGGCGGTGCCACGGGCAAAGCCTCAGTGACCACCGCACGCCTTTCCCGCCTGGCGGAACAAATAGCCGCTTCGCCCAT
Organism: Akkermansia sp.; assembly: GCA_017398765.1. Taxonomy (GTDB): domain Bacteria; phylum Verrucomicrobiota; class Verrucomicrobiia; order Verrucomicrobiales; family Akkermansiaceae; genus Akkermansia. Next base: position 1,813 of record JAFQEY010000051.1, on the reverse strand, counting down.
GGAGCAGCGCGCTGCGCGTTTCCATGAGGACTACGCCAGCGTCTGTTACCTGCTGCCCTGCGTCCACATCTTTCTGGCCGCTGCGCGGGAATTCAAGCCGCGCACCATCATCTGCCCGGCAGAAGAATATGACCACGCTTTCCTGAGCAATGTTCTGCCCACCACCAATCGCGACGACAGCGCGCTGGAAGATGAAGTGGTGCATTTCTCCACTCTGCTGGCCAACCGTTACCGCGCCGATTTGGCTCACAGTGACCATATTGTGCAGCTTTCCATGTCTCTTTTTGACCAGCTGCAGGCTCTGCACAGCCTCACGCGCCATGACCGACTGCTTCTGAAAGTTGCTGCCATTCTACACGAAATCGGCGGCTACGTCAGCCCCAAGAACCACCACCGCCACAGCCAATATATTATCCTCAATTCCGAAATCTTCGGGCTCTCCCGGCAAGATGTGGAAATTGTGGGGCTGCTGGCGCGCTACCACCGCCACGGGCCGCCTACCGCCGCGGACAACAGCTACGCTGAGCTGGATTTATCCAACCGACTGCGGGTGCAGAAACTGGCTGCCCTGTTGCGCGTGGCTGAAGCCATGGAGCGAGCTCATGCCCACCGCATCTGCTCCTTTACCGTGCGCTTTAACAACCGCCGACTGGAACTGTTGGTGCCGGATGTCCAGGACCTCACGCTGGAAAACATGGGACTGCGCACCAAGGGGGCTCTGTTTGCAGATATCTTCGGCTATGAAGCCGTCCTGCTGCCGGCCCGCTGAGCTGCACCTCCCGAAAAACGCGCGCTCCCTTTTCCTGCTCAGCAGAAAGTTTGTCTTTCTCATAACTTTTAGAAACATTATACTTGAAAGCCTACGCAGAATGTGGTAAACAAAGAGTGTCTATGAAAAAACTTCTTTCCATTGCAAGCATTTTTGCTGCACTTGCCGGCACGGCATCCGCAGCTCCGTATTATTTGCCCTCCCCCCAACCCGGTGCTTTGACCCCTTATGACATGCAGCCGGTTTATGCCATTGATGCCATTTATGCCGTCGGTGACAATGACATGGTGGACACTTGGGGTGTACGCGGCAGCTTTAACCTGTACAATGATGCTGAGGGCACGTTCCGCCACCAGTTCAATGTGGGGGTGGGCTATGAAACCGGTGATGAGAAAGTGGCCGGTGTTGATACCGATGTTTACCTGATCCCCATCACTGCCGGTTATGATTTAAACATTGAGTTGGTGGACGATATTTTCCTGACCCTTGGCGGCAAGATCGGTTATACCACGGGTGAGGTGGAAGTCGATTCTGTATCTGAAGATATCGATGGCTTCACTTTCCGCGTAGGTGGCGGCTTCAAAGTCCAGTGCAGCGAGGCGGTGTACGTGCGCGCAGGCTATGAATTCGGTCGCACATTCACCGATCCGGACAATTTCGGGCAGCACATCATCTCTGTTGGTATCGGCTGCCAGTTCTGATTCCTTTTTCTAATTTTCCGCCGGGCTTCTTCCATGGGAGAAGTCCGGCTTTTTTATTCATCCCTGCTTCAGATAAAGCGAATTGATGCGTCCGCATCATCCGGGAAAATACGCTCAGCAGTGGCAGGGGGGGGAACCTGCCCTGACAGAATCTGCTCAGGAACTAGTATAGCGTTCGATAAATAGCTAAACAGCAGGAATAGACACATTGGTAGATAAATGGTAATTTGAAGGACAATGGACAAAGAACAATGGACGAAGGAAAAGTCAGGCGAGCCTCCGGCTCGCAGTAGTCAATGATTTAGTTGCAAAGCTTTTGCATGCGAGCAGAGCGATCGGAATT
>JAFQEY010000050.1 GCA_017398765.1 Akkermansia sp. | reverse complement strand
TCTATTATTGCTTGTTTACTCATTTTGAGTGACATGTGTATATGTTAGTGCCTGATTTATGAGGCATCCAGCTTTTCACGTGTCAGCCTAACTCGTGAAAAGTGTCAGTTCGGTGACTGGATTTTTGAGGCAATGCGGGTGCTTTTTGGGCTGAATGGGATTTTGTATAACTGAGCGATTATACTTGAAAAGGGTGAATCTTCATGATAGAGTGGCTCAAACACATGGACACCATCTATTATGTGATATACGGATTGCTGATGTTCCTGTCGGTTTTCGGACTGATTGTGGGGGTGAGCAATGATGCCTGTAATTTCCTGAACTCCTCACTGGGTTGTCGGGCTGCTTCTTTCAATGCTGTAGTTGCGGTAGCTGCTGTGGGTGTGCTGTTGGGAGCTTCATTTTCCAGTGGTATGATGGAGGTGGCTCGTAGCGGTGTTTTCCTGCCGCAGGAGTTTACGTTTCATGAGGTGATGATTTTGTTCCTCGCGGTGATGATTGCGAATGTCATTCTGCTGGATATTTTCAATACACTGGGGTTACCTACTTCCACTACTATTGCGCTGGTGTTTGCCTTGCTGGGCTCTGCGCTGGGTATGGCGGTGTACAGCAGTGGTAATTCTCCTGATGCTAATATCGGCGACTATATTAACAGCGGTAACGCTTTCCGCATTGTCACCGGTATTTTTGCTTCTGTGGCCATTGCTTTTACCACCGGTACGGTTGTTATGTGGCTGTCGCGTTTGTTGTTCAGCTTCCACTACAAACGCACGTTCCGTTATATTGGCCCGCTGTGGTGTGGTATGGCATTCACCGCTATTACCTATTTTGCCATTTTCAAAGGTCTCAAGGATAGTAGCATCATGCCCAGGGAGTTTATGCAGTACGTGGACTCCCACATGGCACTGGTGTTGCCCTGTTGCTTTGCTGGGTGGAGTATTCTGGCAGCGGTGCTTCAGTATCTTTTCCGGGTGAATACCCTGCGGCTCACGGTGCTGGCGGGAACCGGCGCACTGGCTCTTGCCTTTGCCGGGAATGATTTGGTGAACTTTATCGGCGTGTTTATGGCTGCAAAGTCTGCCATGGGGATTGCTAATGATACTATTGCCGCCGGAGGAGATCTTGCAGCTCTCAAGATGTCGGAGCTCACCAAGCCGCAGACTGCTGATTTAATCTATCTGGTGGGGGCCGGGCTTATCATGGTGGGGGCACTCTTTTTCTCCAAGAAAGCACGCAAGGTGACGGAGACGGAGCTCAAACTCTCTTCTTCCAACACCAGCAAGGAGCGGTTTGGTTCCAGCTCTCCTGCACGTGTCATGGTGCGTTATACGCTCAACACTATACGCTTTGTGGAGAGAATTACGCCGAAACCGATAGCGAATTTTGTGTCCAAACGGTTTACGCCGCTGACCCCGGAAGAGGAAACCGGTGCGTTGTATGACCAGGTTCGTGGCTCTGTGAACCTGACTGTGGCGGCACTGCTCATTTCTATCGCCACGACGATGAAATTGCCGCTTTCCACCACTTATGTTACCTTTATGGTGGCCATGGGGTCTTCCTTGGCGGATCGCGCGTGGGGGCGTGATACGGCGGTGTACCGTATCACCGGTGTTCTTACGGTGGTGGGTGGCTGGTTTATTACAGCACTGGGGGCCTGCCTGGCTTCTTTCCTTGTGGCCGTTACGATGGCATACGGCGGTTATTGGGGGATTGTGATTATGATTGTCATTGCCGGTGCGTTGCTTATCAAGTCCTCTGTTCTTGCGGGCAATGAGAAACAGGAAATCCGGCTGCTGGATGTCAATAAAGAGGCTTCTGTGCATGAATTCGGGGCTGCCGCAGCGGGGCGGTTGGGCCGCATGGTCGGAATATACAAGGCCATGGTCAAGGCTCTGTTGGAGGAAGATCGGGATGCGTTGAAGCGGCTGCGCAAGAAGAGCCGCTCCTTGAAGAGAGATTTGGAGTTAATTCGAGAGAATGAAGTATTGCCTACGCTGCCGACTATACCCAAGGAAATGGCTGACAGAGGGCAGCTTATTTTCCGGATTACGGAAATATCCATCAATACCTGTGAGCGTCTGCTCACGCTGGTGAAGGCGGCTTACAACCATATTGACAATAATCATGAGGGGTTGAATGCGGAACAGGGTAAAGATTTGTTGGCTCTTACGGAGAAGATAGGGCGTTTTTACCCGAATCTTACGGATATGCTCAAGGAAGGGGATTATGAAGGGATTGCCTCTATGCTTGAAACTACGGATCAGCTTGGAGATGATTTTGCTGACTGTATTACCCGGCATCTTATGCACCATGCAGAGGATGAAAGCGGTATGCGCAATGGCATATTGTATCTCACGCTTCTCAATGAGACGCGCGCCATGGTGAGTCATGCTTTTGCTCTCATCGGCCGTATTAAAGAGCTCTACGAGGGCTGAGGTGCCGGATAACTTATTTTCTTGTCAAGGGGGGGAGTCCGCATCGGGCTTCCCCTCTTTTTACGGTATGAATGGTTTCCGTGTGAGTCGACGGAGGCCGGAGGGGGGAGGGGAATTAAAGAACCAGGGCCATGATGAGCATGCCGATGGTAACGCCGTAGATGGAGAGGTGGTGGTGGCACCAGCGCTCAGCCATGGGGAGGAGTTCATCGAAAGAGATGTAAACCATGATGCCGGCCACCAGTGCGAAGAGAATGGCGAGCATTTCCGGGCTGATGAAAGGCATAAGTACCAGCATGCCCACCAGAGCACCCAGTGGCTCGGCTAATCCGGAGAGAACGGCCCAGCTGAATGCTTTGCGTCGGTTTCCTGTGCCGTAGAGCAGGGGAAGAGCCACGGCGATGCCTTCCGGGATGTTGTGGATGGCGACGGCCAGTGCTACGGCTGCGGCGATTTCTACGTTGTCAAACGCTGAGGCGATGGTGGCGATGCCTTCCGGGAAGTTGTGGATGGCAATGGCCAGTGTGAACAGGAGTGCGGAACGCTTCACCCCGGCTGTGCCTGCAAACTCGCCGGTGGCGCAGATGTTGCACATATTGCATGGTTCGGGGAATTCGTGTGGGTTTTCATCTCCCGGAATCATGCGGTCAATAAGACAAGCGGCTGCCATGCCGCCGAAAAAGGCAACTGTTGCCCACCAATCGGCTCGGCCGGCGTTTTGCAGCAGATCCCCGGCATGGGGCATCAGTTCCATGAATGAGATGTACACCATGACGCCTGCACTGGCACCAAGCGCAAAGGTGAGCAGCTTGGTGTTGGTCTTGCTGACAAATAAGGCTACTGCTGCCCCTATGCCCGTGCTCAGCCCGGCCAGCACGGAAAAGGTAAAGCCCATGAGCAGATTATCAGAAAATTCCCAGTTCACGGACTGAGTTTAACGCCGCATCCATGCCTTGTCAACCTGCATGTCGCTAGTTTTGTTGCTATATCACATTGAAATGGCATTTTTCGCTCGCCACGGCTTGTTGAATATGGTAGACTCAATCTGAGTCTGCCATGAGTGAATCTGATTTTATTTACGACAATGTTGATGAGTATCTGAAGCTGGGTAAAACCATCCTCAGCCCCACGATGTATCTGGGCGCGGGGCTTCAGCCGTACTGGATGCGAGCCGCTGCCTATGAACCTGTGGATGAAGCTGCCGGGGTGCTGACCGCCGAGGACACGCAGAAGCTGGTGGAAAGTTGCACTACCCCGGAGCAGCGTGAAGAATTGGAAACCAACGGAGCTGTTGATTTTATTGCCGAGTCTCCGTCCGGGAAGTATCATGCCTATATCTATCTGCAGGATGAGGGTAAGTTGCTTATCCTGATGAGTCTGCATGTGGATGTGTTCCTGAAGCAGGGGGTGGATTGCAAGTGTTCGGATATTCACCTGCCGGCAGCTTGCCCGCCTTCATGGCGGCGCAACGGGCTTCTTCAGCCCATGTGGGAGGGGGCACCCGCCTTTACCCGAGAGGATGCCAAGATACTGGTGGAGAGTTTTCTTGGGGAAAAGGAATGGGATAGACTCAAAGAGTTGGGAGATGTGGATTTTGCCTACCAGAATGAGCATGGTCGTTACCGCGCATCCGTAGTGAATCAGCGTTTGGGGTATGATATCTGCTACCGTATCATCAACAGTAAAATTCTGTCGATGAAAGATATTAACCTGCCGGAGGAATATGTGGTGCCGCTTACTCGCTTCACCAATGGTCTTATCCTGGTGACCGGTTCTGTGGGCTCCGGTAAATCTACCACGCTGGCATCAATCATTGACTTTATCAATGAGGATCGTAAAGACCACATTATTACACTGGAAGACCCCATTGAGGCGTTGTTCCCCTGCAAGTCCTGTCAGGTGAACCAGCGTGAGGTGCACAAGCACACGGAATCATTTGCGCGCGCACTCCGCGCGGCACTGCGTGAAGACCCCGATGTTATCATGGTGGGTGAAATGCGTAATCTTGAAACCATTTCTCTGGCACTCACCGCAGCCGAAACGGGTCACTTGGTGCTCGGCACGCTGCACACCAACTCTGCCGCCAGCACCATTGACCGTATTTTGGATGCTTTCCCGGTGGAGGAACGCGAGCATATCCGCATCATGGTTTCAGAATCTCTGCGAGGTGTGCTTTCTCAGCAGCTGGTACCCAAGAAAGATGGTACCGGCCGTGTGATGGCGTTGGAAATGTTGGTGAATACCTCTGCCGTGGCCAACTGTATCCGAGAGGGGAAGACGTTCATGATTCCCGGTATCATCCAGACCGGTAAGCAGCAGGGTATGCGGCTTATGGATGATTCTCTCCAGCAGCTCTACACCTCCGGGCTGATCAGTGCGCAGGAATGCCGCGCGCGTTCCACCGATAAAGTGATGATGGATAAGTTCCTGGAGGCTCACCCTGAGCCGGCGGAAGCCCCGCAGGCTTAAACAATAAAAATATTTTACCATTTTCTGACCATGAGCAATCGAATAGATACATATTTCCAATACCTTGTGGATAAGGGCGGTTCTGACCTTCACCTCTCTGAGGGAGAGGCTCCCAAAATCCGCGTACATGGTGAAATTACTCCCATAGAGGGGGAGCCGGAGCTGACGCATGAGGATATGATTGAGCTGATGGAGCCTATCTGCCCCAAGCGCCTCTGGGAGAGCTATGTAGAGGACGGTGATGCCGACTTTGCCTATGAAATGAATGAGCTTTCCCGTTTCCGCTGCAATTACATGAAGCAGCAGCGCGGGTATTGCTGCGTGTTCCGTCTGATTCCCACCAAAATCCTGACGATGGAACAGCTCAATGTGCCGGAGCAGATTAAACGCTTCGGTGAGATGCGCAATGGGCTTGTGCTGGTGACCGGTCCCACCGGTTCCGGCAAATCCACTACACTGGCGGCGTTGATAGACTATATCAATTCCAACTATTCCCGCCACATCATCACGGTGGAGGAACCCATTGAGTTCGTGCACCCCTCCAAGAAGAGTATCATAACGCAGCGTGAAGTTCCCACCAACTGCGCCTCTTTCGCGGATGGTTTGCGTGCGTCTCTGCGTGAGGATACCGATATTGTGCTGGTGGGCGAAATGCGTGATTTGGAGACTATATCTTTGGCTCTTACTGCAGCTGAAACCGGTCTTTTGGTGTTTGGTACACTGCATACCAACAATGCCCGAAAGACCGTTGACCGTATTATTGACGTGTTCCCTGCGGAGCAGCAGGCCCAGGCTCGTACCATGTTGGCCGGTTCTCTGCGCGGGGTCGTAGCTCAGTTGCTCATGAAGCGCTGTGATAAGCCCGGACGTGTCGCGGTGAATGAAATTCTCTTTGCTACCCCCGCCGTGGGTGCCATCATTCGCGAAGGTGCAACACAAAAGCTGGCAGATGTCATTGTCGGCGGCAAGGGACTTGGCATGCAGTTCATGGATGATGCCATTTGGCAGAAGCTTCAGCAGGGCATTGTTTCCCCGGAGGAAGCTTACATGAAGGCGATTGATAAGGCTCGTTTCAAGAATTTCCTGCCCAAGGAGTCTGCCGGGCTTGCTAATGCAGGCGGCGCATAACATTTTTTCCCCATTGAAAAGAAACCTCCGGTTAGTGATATGCCGGAGGTTTCTTAATTGTTTTCCGGATGTGGGGCCGGCAGACATAATATGCGGTATATGGCGCTGAATTGCAAGACCAAATGCGACAATAGGAGTTTTTTCTTCTGATTAAGCGGCAAATTTGATAAAATGAAGGTTTTCGAGGCGTGCCTTTGTGCGTGCAGATTGTCCGTTGAAGATACGACGTGGATAACGGTTCATCC
>JAFQEY010000049.1 GCA_017398765.1 Akkermansia sp. | reverse complement strand
CGGGCTACCCTATATCGCCCCTGCGGGGCTCTGATAGAGTTTGTCAGCCCGGCGGGCTGCAAAATATTGAGCCCCGGTTGAGGGGCGATATAAAATAGCCCGGCGATGGAGCTGCTTTGGCAGCGGAATCCCGGGGAATATGCCGGAATATATAGATGAACCCCGGCAGGGGTGGTATAATGCGGCGTATTGAGTTAGAGGTGTTTCATTGCCCCAGTTCCGTATCATGGGGCTCATGGTTGCATTCCACGTTAAGAAGGGCTTTGTACACCTCTTACAAATGGAGCCTCATTATTCCCCCGCGTACTTCCGGTACTCATGAATGAAAAGACCCCGGCGGCGCCATGAAATGTTGCCGCGCAACGTTAAATTGAGCCTTACGGCACAGTGAAATTATCCGCGTGTCAGATAGAGAACTTACCGCCAAAACGGCGGTAGTGAAAGACATAAGCGCAAACCTTCATGAGGCAAATTACTCCGAATGTGCTACAAACTTTGTACCATAACCGAACATAGTGCTAGAACACCCCAGATGCGGAAAAACCAGCGCCAGCGGGCAGAATGGTAGTGTGTTACCCTGCCCTCTCCATCACGCCGGATGAAACAGGAGGCAAGCACCTGCCACTCGCTGCGTTTCACGACCAGCGCATACAGCCACAACAGTGCTTCCAACACCATCGAGCCGCCCATGTAGCAGAGTGCATACCCGAGCAGAGTAGGTTCCGTTGCTCCCGGCAGCTGTGTGGAGCACCAGATGGAGCCCAACATCAACCCGATGTACCCCAGCCCATACCCATACACCACCACACGGTCAATGCCGGAAGGCGAGCCGGCGGCGGCCAGCTGCATCAGGCGTTTTTTCTCCCGATCTCCCGGAGTCAGCAGACAGTCCACCAGCAGCCCATGCAGGATTTCTTTCAGAATGCTCTCCATAGCGCGTTGATTCCGCAGAAACCATAGCAGATTACGGCATTCAGAGCAAGGCAATTATCTTCAATCTCAAAAGAATGAAATGCGCGTGTTTCTCCCAACCGGCATAAAAAAAGGCGGCAGCCGCAGCTGCGAGCCATCCCCTTGCGGATGCGCACTCAGCCGACGACTGCCGGATATGTTGAGTAAATTGACTTATCGCTTATCTGTCATTCGGACGTACACATTACTTCCGACGGCGACGAGCGGCAAGAGCCATCAAGCCCAGCAGACTCAGCGTAGCCGTTGTAGGCTCAGGAACTGCGACGGTGTATACGTTATCTCCGGAGCCATAAACACCGGTCTTCACCGTTTTTGTGCCGAAGACTGCCTCTGCCGTTTTGCCAAAGCTGTCCACCACGTCAAGGGAAATGTCAATTTCCGCAACGTTGGTCACCTTATCGAGGTTCAGCGTTATCGGACCTTCCATGGCCTCCAATTCTTCCAATGCATTTTCCGTGAAGAGAAGGCTAATGGACGCTTCGCTCATATCCACGCCATCAGCAACAGACAACATGGGGAGGTCTTCTTCGCCGTCAAGAGAATACAACATCGGCTGATCCATCAGCTCAGACAGGCTGTCAATCTCAAAAATGATTTCGCCGTTAGTGCCGAAATTGACCTTGGTACGCTCTCCGATAACGACAGTCTCGCGCACCGTCAGAGAACCATTAATATACAGACCAAGGCCGGCATTTACCTCCAGACTTGTAATTTCCGAATTACCGCCGAAACGGACAGCACCGAATGCACCGCCCTTGGGATACCCGTTTACCGTGCGAGTCGGCACATCGACCGCAGAAATATCAATACGGGCAGAATCATCCGCATCTTCTGCAAAGCCTATTTGAGAAAAAGTCAGAGCCTGGGAAGGAGAATTGACTCGATTACTCGGATTATCCTCACGCTTAAAGGTCTGCGTGCCACTCTGCACGACAAAATTCGTAGCGCTGACACCCCCGATGAAGGTGTTATCCCCCTTGGCGGTAACAGTCCCCTGGAAGTTAATATTCTGGCCGGAACGAGATGTAAACGTGTTCCCTCCCTTCAAAACGACATCTTTGGTAAACTTGATGGAACCGGAGGTATAATCTTCTGCAGTGAAGCGACAATTGCTTGCCTCTACCGTCCCAGCAAAGAACATAGCACCACTGGGTGCAGGATTGCCCGTCTGACCATGGATATAGGGATCATAGCCATTTTCGGTCGTAAATGAGCTGTTCGTTGCCGTAAGATTTTCCTTAAAGCGCATTCCATACGAGCTACCGTACGGTTTCTGCTCACTGGATGTGGAGTAAGCAGAGCCGTCAGTCTCCGTTGTGTATATCGAAACTTCTGTAGCATTGGAAACCACCGTCTCGGTGACTGCCTCAGCCCAGACTGATGAACCCATCATCACCAGTGCCAACAGTGCAGATTTGTGCATTTTCATGTGATTATTGTAAGGTTTAAATTGATTGCAACACGGAAAGAGCCAATGGTGCATCGCAATTATATCGCATTTTAAATGCTATATACCCAATCAGCGTTGAATGATAAACGGTAAGACGTTTTTAATGATTTTTTGACACCAAAAAAGTAGGTTTATTAAATTGTTTTATTTTCCGTTTTTTCAGCATTATAAATCAATTTTGCTGGACATCGCATTTAAAATGCGACACCGCCGACACGCACCAGCACAGCAGGAGTCCGCGCAAACGGGCGGAAAAGGTCGCGACCCCACCCACGCCCCAATCCACCAACAGCCCGTGCAGGATTTCTTTCTGAATGCTCTCCATAGCGCGTTGATTCCGCAGAAACATAGAAAAATCACGGCACCCGGAGCAAGACAATTACCCCCCAATCCACAGAATTTGTATCCTCTTATGCCGACATGTGCATGTTTTTGCCTTGATAATACGTTCAGATATGTATATAATACTTCCGCGCCGAATTATAACCATTATAAAACACAATACAAGATGACTGCAACACATACACCGACCGGAATCCGCCGTCAGGCTGCCAGCCTGGTGAAACGCGCCGGGGTCCGCATGACGCGCCAGCGCCACGTGGTGTTGGAAGTGGTGCTCAGCTCCTGCGACCACCCAACAGCAGCCACCATTTACGAGCGCTGCCGCCAACACCTCACCGGCATTTCCCTGGCCACTGTCTATAACAGCCTGGAAGCCATGACGGAAGCCGGTATCATCAACCACCTGCATTTCGACAATGGGCCTTCACGCTATTGCGCCAACCTCGTGCCGCATGTTCACATGCAGGATGAGGTGAATGACCGCGTGATAGACGTGCAGCTCAAGGAAGGGCTGCGCCCGGAGGATGTTTTCGACCTTCCCGAGGGAGCCCGCGTCTGCCGCATGGATGCCTGCCTGCACGGCTTCATCCCGGATACTGTCAAAACTGTATAATATGAGTCTGATTATCAGAAATCTGCACGCCCGCGTCAAGGATGGCGCGGAAATCCTCAACGGCATCAACCTCGAAATCCCCAAGGGCGAGGTGCATGCCATCATGGGTCCCAACGGCTCCGGCAAATCCACGCTTTCCAAGGTGCTCTGCGGGCATCCCGCCTATGAGATTACCGCCGGCAGCGTGGAAATGGATGGTCAGGATTTGCTGTCCATGTCCGTGGATGAGCGCAGCCGCGCCGGGCTTTTTCTGGCGTTCCAGTACCCGGTTGAAGTGCCGGGGGTGAGCAATGCCAACTTTCTGCGAGCCGCGCTGGAAGCCCGGCTGCCCAAGGGTGAGGAGATTAACGTGGTGGATTTCTACAAGCAGCTGCGAGGCCGCATGAAAGAGCTGGGAATGGATACCAAATTCACCGCACGCGCGGTGAATGAAGGGTTCTCCGGCGGTGAGAAAAAGCGCAATGACGTGCTGCAGATGATGATGCTGGAACCCACCTACGCCATTCTGGACGAAACGGACAGCGGGCTGGATGTGGATGCCCTGCGCGTTGTCTCCGACGGCGTGAATGCCATGCGCGCACCGTTCCGCAGTTTCATGGTCATTACCCACTACAAGCGGCTGCTGGACTACATTCGCCCGGATGTGGTGCATGTGCTCTACAAGGGGAAGATTGTCCGCACGGGCGGCTTTGAGCTGGTGGATTACATCGAGGCGCACGGCTTCGATTTTGTCAGGAACGAGGAGGAGTAACTGCGGTATGGACGAGTCTGTCGAATCGCCGTTCCAATTGGACACGCGCGGTGAGTTCTCTTTCCCGGAGAACCACAAGTACGATGCCGGCTACGGGTTGACGGAAGCCACCATCGACTACATCTGCGATGCCAAGGGGGAGCCGGACTGGCTGCGCGAGTTCCGCAAGGAGGCTCTGCGCAAGTTCAATGAGATGCCCATGCCCTATCACTGGGCTCCGGAGGGTATCCGCAACGTGGATTTTGACTCCTTCCGCTACTATCTCTCCCACGGCACCACGCCGCGCAAGAGCTGGGACGAGGTGCCGGACGAGGTGAAGCGCACCTTTGAGCGTCTGGGTGTACCGGAGCAGGAACGCGCGTTTCTGGCAGGGGTGGATGCTCAGTATGACTCTGAGACCGCCTACAACAACATGCGCGAGGAGCTCAGCAAGCAGGGGGTCATCTTTGTGAACTCCACAGAAGGGCTCAAGGAGTATGAACACATCTTCCGCCCCTGGTTCGGCAAGGTCATCCCCGTGGGTGACAACAAGTTCTCCGCGCTCAACCACGCGGCGTTCTCCGGCGGCTCGTTCATCTATGTACCCAAAGGCGTGAAACTGCAACAGCCGTTGCAGGCATACTTCCGCATCAACTCCGCCAACATGGGGCAGTTTGAGCGCACCCTCATCATTGCCGATGAAGGCGCGGAAATCATGTATATGGAAGGCTGCACCGCCCCCATGTACGACAGCTCCACGCTGCACTCCGGCGTGGTGGAGCTGGTGGCGCTCAAGGGCGCGAAAATCCAGTACGTCACCGTCCAGAACTGGGCCACCAACGTGTACAACCTCGTCATCCAGCGCGGGCTCGCCATGGAGGACGCAGAAATCCGCTGGATTGACTGCAATCTCGGCTCCGGGCTCACCATGAAATACCCGGCCGTGGTGCTGCAGGGGCGGCGTGCCCGCGGTGAGGTGGTCAGCATCTCTCTGGCACATGACGGCCAGGTGCAGGATACCGGGGCCCGCATGATTCACGCCGCACCGGAAACGACCTCCAACATCGTGGCCAAGTCTATCTCCATTGGTCAGGGGCGCGCCAGTTATCGTGGTGAGGTCACCGTGCTCAAGGGCATGCAGGGCTGCAAAAACAACACGGAATGCGATGCCCTGCTCATCAATGCCGCCAGCAGAACGGATACCTACCCCGCCATCACCGTCAACGGCAATGCCTCTGCCGTGCAGCATGAGGCCTCCGTCTCTCAGGTGGATGAGGAAATGCTCTTCTACCTGCAGCAGCGCGGCCTCACCCGCGCCCAGGCCATGAGTCTGGCCGTCAACGGCTTTATCAATGATCTGGTCAAGGAATTCCCCATGGAATACTCCGTGGAGCTCCGCCGACTCATCGACCTGGAAATGGAGGATTCCATCGGCTAACCCCCCAGCACCGCAACACTATGGATTTTCCGCAGAACATGAGCATGGAAGAAGCATTCGCCCTGGCAGAAGCAGAGGCAAAGCTTCAACAGGCACTCAACGAAAGCCGGGAGCGGTTTGACCAAGCCGCCCTGCCAGACCGACTGAATGAAGACTGGCGATTCGGGCGCCCGCATCGGCACGCCGCCGCGCTGGCAGAGCTTTTTGACACCCCCTCCTGCGGCGAAGCTCGCGTTCTCCGGGCCGGAGAATGTGCTGTGCCCGTTTCCGCAGAGGACGATGACCTGCGGCAGACGGAGATGCTGATGCCCACCATCGGCTCCGATGCCCTGCTGGGTCTGCACCTGCAGCAATTCGGCGCAGGCTATGCCCTCTACATCGAGGAAGATACGAAAGAACCCATTGTTCTGGAATACTCCACGGACAGCTTCTACGCGCCCTCCACCTACATCATGGTCGCTCCCGGTGTGAAAGCGGAAATCGAGGAACGCCACACAGGAAACGCTGCGGAATCCGCCCTGTTTGCCACCCGCAACATCCATGTGGCAGAGGGGGCACAACTGCGTGTTTCCCTGCGCAGCAGCGGCTTTGCCCGCCACATGAGCATCACCAATATCCAGAACCTCGGCGGCCGTGTCAGCCACCTCACCCAACACTCGTCCAACGCCTGGACGCGCGAAGAAACCGTGGCAGAAATCTATGCCGCCGGAGAAGGGACGGAAACCAGGCTTTACTCCGCCAATCGCCTGACCGGCAGTGAGGTGCTTGACCAGCACACCCGCCAGGTTCACCATGTGGGCGGTGCGGCAAGTGACCTGCTGTACAAGAACGTGGTGGATGACAGCGCCACCGCCGTCTTTGCAGGCAACATCTATGTGGCACCCGGAGCTCACCATACAGATGCCTACCAGAGCAACCGCAACATGCTGCTGAGCGAGAAAGCCACCATCCATTCCCTCCCAGGGCTGGAAATCCTGGCAGACAAAGTGCGCTGCTCCCACGGCAGTGCCTCTGCCCCCATGGATGAGGAACAGCTCTTCTACCTGCTCTCCCGCGGTATCCCCCGTCAAGAGGCACTACAGCTGGTTGCAGAAGGCTTCCTGGCAGATGCAACCAACCGATTCTACGCAGCCGAAACAAACGATTAACCCGCGATTCTCCGCTCTCTCCCATGAAACGCCTCCCCATTCACCAATATGCCATGGCACTGGCACACGTGGCCGCCCTCCGCTCCGAAGACCCCTACCGCAAAGTCGGGGCCGCCGCGCTGGACAAAGACAACCGCGTCATCGGCACCGCGTACAACGGGCTCTTCCCCGGCTTCACCGCCCCGGAAGGCTTCTGGGACTCCCGCGAGGAGCGCCAGAAATACATGCTCCACGCAGAAATCAACCTCTGCAGCCTCTTCAAGCGCGGCGAGGCAAAAGTGGTGGCCTGCACCACCATGCCCTGCACCTCCTGCATGCAGGCCCTCTGCGCCCACGGCGTCAAAACCATCTACTACGGGCAGGAATACGCCGCTTCCAACGCCCCCCAAATCGCCGCCATGTACGGCGTAGAGCTCATCAAGGTAGACGACTACCCCCTCTCCATCCGCTTCCCGCTTACGGTGGATAGGTGAAAGAAAGCCGCTATATTTGCCTCAAATCCTTAATTTTGGAGTAATACAGTTTTCTAATATTCGGCACATCAAGCTCCTCTCTCCGAGCCCTCGCCATTTCCAGATATTCGCTCTCGCGCTCGATTCCTAAAAATCGGCGCCCCAACAAAGAAGCAGCGATACCCGTTGTTCCACTACCGCAAAACGGATCCAGAATCCATCCATTCTCAGGAGTTGAAGCGAGAATAATTCGGGAAAGCAGCGACAGAGGCTTCTGTGTCGGGTGCTTGCCGCAGGATTTTTCCCAGCGAGCTATAGCCGGAAGATGCCACACATCAGACATTTGCTTTCCTCCATTTATTTGACGCATCAATTCATAATTGAAATAATGCGGCTTTTTATAATGTTTGCGAGCCCATATCACAAACTCCGTTGAATATGTAAAGAAACGGCAGGAAACATTAGGCGGAGGGTTTGTCTTGGCCCACGTTACGACATTCAATATTTTGAACCCTAATTCTTTCAGTATCGATGCGATACTAAAGATATTGTGATACGTTCCCGAAATCCAGATGGAACCATTATCACTCAATTTCTCGCGACAAAGAGTAAGCCAACGTCTATTAAAATCATCTATCTGCTCAAGCGAAATCGGTTTATCCCAATCTCCTTTATCGACGCAAACAACCTGACCAGATTGATAACTTATTCCCCCATTGCTTAAAAAATAGGGTGGATCGGCAAAAATTGAATCAAAAGAAAACTTGAACTGTGGCAAAAGCTCAAGACAATCACCTTGAGCCAAGGTGTAATCCGAATTCGCAGATTTGTAATAAGAAGGAAGCATTGCAAATAAAAACAATTACGACATCAAACCTCCACCGCCGACGTCTTTCCGAGTGTACGCTGTTGTCCACCCAGTTTGCCCCAAAATACTGATGGATTTAGGAGGGAGTAAAACTCTATTTGAGCCACAAACTTGTCTAAAAGGACACGCTTTAACATCCATTTTATTTTTTACAGATTTAGCGAATGCTGTCTGAGAAAATGCAATACCGCCCTCATCATCAATACACGGCATTATCTTCCTCACCAATTTAGCACCTATGCCCTTTTTCCCTTGTTTATAGCATATTTGACACGTTCTATTTCTTGACGAATGCCATTTGAATCTATGACCTTCCTTATCACACTCAAACTCACACAAAATATCCCCACAAAACTGCCTTCCAATAACATCGTAGACGAAATAATCAATCATGCAAGGGCTATCCACGCTTTCTATAGGATATTTCGCTTTCCAGATTTCCCAGACCCGTCTCCACGCCCTAGCATTCATCTTTTCGACATACTCATATTGGTAGCAAAAAATATCCAGGAAGCTTGAAACAAGCGGAATAGCTGTTTCTAAAATTCCTGTTCTTAATGCTACTTTTATAGTATTGACATCACTGGCAACGTCTAATTTATCAAATCCTTTTACATTTTCCCAAATTTTTAAAACAACCATATCCCTGAGGAACATGTCTGTTTTCTTATTACCATAACCAGCACCTTCGTAACTGATTAGTTCATTTCTAAGTGCGTATATATCTCGTTCATAAATATCTATTAAATCATAGGGTTCACACCCCTTATCTAACAAAAATTGAGATATTCTTTTTGCAAACTTATTGCGCTTATCGTTTTGTGATTTATCTGCTAATTCTATCTCTCTGATGAATTTAGCAGGATCCTGGTTGATAAGTTCCTCATCAAATATCGAATTGTCATTCTGATATATTTTTGCAAGTTTTTCAAAATTAAGGGATCCCCTAAAATCTTGGTTCGCGGTTAAAAACCTGACCCTGCATACTTCCGTTTTCTCGAGTCCGCAGGTATCATATATTTGTTCAAACACTTCACCTTGCGTAGCCACGTACACCGCATAAAGCGCATCTGCGACCTTCTCACATTGAGCATCGCTTATTTTACAATCCAAGATTTTTTCGTGATTCTCTTTCCAAAACTTATGAAAATCAGAAAAAAACTCATAATCACCATTTAGCGCATGCGTTTCCCCTATACCCGGATAATTCGTATACAAATAATTATTTAAGCTTCTGACTATATTTCTCGCTACTTCTACGCTGAGAACATCTGAGCTGCTTATGATACGTTTAATCTCGCCACAAAACTCATAAAGTTGCTTCATATCTATTTATTCAAAAAGCAGTTCATCAAAATTTTATCTTAAAACTCACATTTGAGTCGACAAACAAATTCACCTACGGTAGTCAGATTATATATAGAAGGAATAGCTGCAAAAGCTTCCTGTAATTTATTTTTTGCCGAGTACCAACCTTGACCGTCTGTAATCCAGACGAACTCATAACCGGGAACACTATTCACTTTGGGGGCAACATCAGTATAAGAACGAGCTGTTTCATTCAATTTTGAGCCACCACCTGAATAAAAGTTCACTTCTACCAAATACGTCTTTCCCGGTCTTACAATAACAAAATCAAAAACCTTTTGATCAACGCCAAGAACACTTTCAATTTCAGGAAAACTTCTGGAAGAGACTTGTTCGGTAAACTCAATCCCGGCATTGGACAAGAGTTGCGCCACAAGATTTTCCATAATAAAGCCACTTCTGTTTTTACGGGCATTGGAATCCAGACCGGTTTCCACCCCAAAAACATAATCAACCAGATCTTTCACTTTCTTTTGGCGAAACACCTCAGCCAATCCGGTTCCCTCTAAAAACTGAACAACACCATCTATACTGTTATACAAAGATTGTATGGGCAAGGCACGTTGCTCAGCATCCAAGAAAAGGTGTCTGTTCTTCTTGCGGGTTGCTATCAGAATATCCATCACATCGAAAGCCTTTTTATCGCGTTCCCAAACAACCGCAACAGCAGACCTAATATCATCCTTGCCAATGAGATAGTTTAGCGTATTCAAACTAAAAGCTATTTCATCCACATTGCGTCCGATTTTCTCAAAATCGGAATAAAAATCAAGACCGGCATTCGTTTCCTTCAATTGAGAAAGAAACAACGCAAACCTCTCCCCCATATTAAAACTACTCATAATGAAAGCTCCATTTGCGAATTAAATGCCGCCTCTCCTACATCGTACGGCTTCTCATAATTGCACACCAGCAACTCTGTTAGTTTACCTCTTTTAGTAGCATTAGAGTTCACACTCCTCGATGCCCACACTCGCTCAATGTTATAATTCAGATACAGCTCATCAAAGAACGTATCATCGGCATTTTTTGCCTTACAATCAGAGTTACTGAGCATAAAATGCCCCCCCGCTTCGTGAATACGATCACAAAATCTCTTAAGACGAACTTGAGCAGAATCATTGAACGCCTCTTTACTGTAATTATTGAAACTAGAGGTGTTACTCAACGGCCTGTAAGGCGGATCAAAGTAAAACAAAGTATTACCTTTCATCCGATTGAATGTTTGCTCAAAATCACCCGTCAGAATCTCCACATTCTGCAAAAGTTCGCTATCAGCATAAATCACCTCGGCACTATAGAGCGAGGGGCTTTCATATTTTCCGAAAGGCACATTGAAACCACCTTTACTGTTCACTCGATACAGGCCATTAAAACAAGTCCTATTCAGGAAGAAAAAGAGAGTTGTATTCTGTACCGGGTCGAGATTCTTGGCGTTAAAGCAATCTCTCATGCGGTAATAGAAATCACTTCTGGCTTCCTCGCTTCCGAGAGAATCATATTCCTGCTGAATTTCAAACAATGCAGACAAAAGAGCATCCGGCGCATCCCGAACCGTGCGATAGCAAGTCGTTAAATCTGGGTTAATGTCATTAATAACCGCTCGATGAATGTTTGGATATGTACTCAGCATGTAAAAGAGCATGGCACCGCCACCAACAAACGGCTCTATATAGGTGACATCCTCCCAGCGTCTGAAATCTGAAGGCAACAAAGCCTCCAGCTGGCTAATCAGCTGGCTTTTTCCTCCAACCCACTTAATAAACGGCTTTGCTCCTACCATACTCTCAACTATTCTTGACATATACTAGCAGAAACTTTCACTTTTTCAAGCACAGACTACACACCTAGCTTACAAACAGAGCAAGATTATATATAGGCATTTCTATTATTATATAAATAACTTTTATTCCGCTTTAATTCTTATCTTTAAGATTTATTTAAATAATAGTTATTTCAAACTTTTATTAAATAATATTTTTAAATATAAAAGTTGCTATTTTCTATGAATTATTATATAATAACTCCCAGAAAGGGGAGTATCATGAACAATACATACTACGCCAGAAATGAAGAATGGGGCACCGAAAATGGTACTGACTATATGATCATTGCAGTCTACCGTAATAAAACCTTACTTTCCAAGGAAAGGGTAACCCGACAGAAGGATGAATGCTGGGAATTTTGCATAAACTTCATCAAAGGCAATTATACTGCTTTTGATTTGCTTTCTGATATCGTGGGAGAAGACAGCGCAGCCTGGCATATCGAAGAAGATTGCTTCGACCCATGCTGGGACAATCCAAACGAGCTTATAGACATTCTTTATCCGATCGAATGTCAAATGTCAAACGAAGAGAGAAAAGCGGGACGAGATATCATCAACAAAAATCTAGCCAAATATATTGGATAACCTCTGTTTAAATAGAAACAATAAATATCGTCCGAGTGCTTTATGCATCTGTAAAAAATTCGTGGGGCTCGCGAAAAAAACGGCGTTTTCGTATATCCTCCATGCTCACATAATCAAAACCGGGGCATAAATGCCGCGCCAATGTGGTTTTGCCTGATTGACGTGGTCCCGCAATTGTCACAACGGGGTACATATCCATCAGTTTTTGTAGAGCACATATAAGTCACAGAAAATGATTTATATGCTTAGCGTAGAATATTTTATGCAAAATTGTGTAAAATGCAAGATTAAATCGACGATTTTACACACTCGTTCATAAGTAACTCATATCCAATGGTGTGAGAGTGGGCTATTCAAGTTATGGAACGAGCACGTTGCGCTACGTCCGATAAGAGCCATGATTCACCTACACTTTTCTGAATTCCTCCAACATGGCAGGGCGTCGGGGGTATTGGGTGCGGTATTTTTCCAGCATGTGGTCTATCAAGTCGTTGGCACCGGGGATTTTTCGGGCTTTTATAAGTATTGCGGCATATTGAGCATACATTTCCCGCGAGGAAGGCATGCGCAGGCAATCGTTCATTTGCTGCTCAAAGAGCGGTAGCAGTGCCGGCAAATAATCCGGCTGCAGCTTCAGCATGTATGTCACCAGGGTAGAGACATCCGGCTTCCCCAAACGGAGTTGTGCTGCCAATTCATCCTGCATGCCTTCCTTGGCATAGATGGGCAGCAGTGCGTAGGTATGATCACCGCGCATGGCTGAAACAGCGCGTTTAAGGTAGCTTTTCCATTCTCCCGGCGGCACCATCCGTTTCAACGCTCTGTAATCTTCCATGCGTGCACCGTTTTCCACGAAACGTTTACGACACAGCTTCAGCGCATCCGCAGGCTTGTTGAGCTTTTTCAGCAGTTTGATTTTCAAATCATTCCACAGCCCGGAGCTATCCCTCGCGTGTGATTTCTCTGACAAGCGCAGCCCCTCTTCCACCAGTTGCAACGCGTCCTCCCACTGCCGAGCCAGCATGAGACGCTCTACTTCTCGCCGACGCACCTCGGGTATATGTAAATACTGCCGGATAAGCGAGGGAATTTCTGTCTCTCGTCCCCATTTTTTCAAAAGCTCGACTCTGTGTTCCAGCAGGAGGAGTTTCTGCCAATCTCCGGAATTTGCCGGGTCATCCATGAGAGAATCCAGCATACCCAGTATCCCCTCCTGCTTCAGACAACGCTCACAGCACCACAGGAGCAGAGATCTCAGCTCTAATCCGTCACCGGCCAGATTCGGAGCCACCGCCAACTGACGCAGCTCCAGCAGCATCTCCGAAAGGCGGGGGGCTGATAATGAACGTGACCGCACCACTGCCCGGAGCAGGTTCTGCACCCGCTCCGCACATTCGTACACGCCGCCAACATAACCGTGATGCACTTCCGCATCCACGGTTTCGGCCAGTTCTGCCAAGGTCTGCAATACAGCTCCAAGGGCAGCCTCAGCCTTATCTGCTTTTACCCACGATTCCGCCTGAGCCAACAGCATGTCCAGCTCAGTCAGGACAAGTTCCCAGTTGGTGCGCCATTCGCGATTCCAGCGGCGAGGATTATCATCTCTCACTACGGAATTCGAGCCATGAAAAATGCTCCTGACCTGTTGACGCACGGTATCGTAAACGGGAACAGGCTTCGGGAAGCACTGTCTCTGTTGCTTATCGTTCACGTATGGAGAAACAGATCCGGGTACACCTCTCTATAGAGAGAAGTTCGGCTGAATTGATAATCCTCTACAGCTCTTTTCCAATCTTTCCTGAATCCGAGTTTTCCGGCCTGATTGAAGAGCAATTTGGCTTGTTTTTCATTCTTCTCCACATGCAGACCGAAATAGTGCAAAAGTCCCAGCAGGAAATTGAGTCGACCGGATTCATGGAGCAGCATCTGCGCTTTACCAATCCAGTAATTGATACCGAAATCTTTCGGTTTGAGCACTTTCTCATGGATACCCAGAATAATCCGTGCATACACGTCTGCCATGCTCGTATCATCTTCACGCTCTTCCGCATCCCGCTCAGCAAGGACGGTTTCTGCCAATCTGTAGAATTTCAGAGAGGAAGCTGCATTTCTGCGCGCTCCCACGCCAAAGTAATACATATCCCCCAGCAGCAGCGACACATCCGGAAAGAGGGGGGAGGTGGCGCGCAGATAATCCAGGAGCTCCGTAGTCCACTCCGGAGTTGTCGCTTTCAACCTAAGAGTTGTCCACAGGGCATTTCTCACCATTGAGCTAATGGCATAATTGTCCGCTATGTAAAGCAGCTGTTGCCCCGTACCTTCCTTATCACCGGCGATGCACAACTCTCTCAACCGCTCAACAACAACATCTTCGGGTTCCAGGTCGTCCTTTTCCTTCTGAATGGTCACGGTTATCAATTCCTTACTCAGAGCATCCAGAGATTCTGTGAAATCAGCATCATCCTGCGGAGCATTCTGACGGGCTATCGACAGCAGTTCCGCCGAACGATTCAAGTTCTGCTCCACCTCTTCTCCCAGCAGGAAAAGCCCGGCCATCATCAGACAGCAATGGGGCTCCTCCTCCGCCACACCTTTCTCCAACCAACGCAGCATCTCCTCTGTATTTTTCTCAGCTCCATCGCCGTATCGATAGCAAACGGCAAGGTAATGACACGCTCCCATTTCGCCGCCCTCCGCAGCTCTGAGAAAAAAGTTTACCGCCCGTCCGCGATTCATGCGACAGCCATGCCCGTAATAATGAGCAATACCCAATTTCAGTAAAGCCTGAGCATTACCCTGACCTGCGGCCTTGTAGTACTCTTTCAAGGCCTGGGATGCATTCTGACGGTTGCCAAGACCGTCCATATATATATCACCCAATGCGATACAACTTTCAGCACAGATAGGATGTTCTTTCTGACACTTTTTCAACGCACGGATGGCGGAGTCGGGTTCTTCCATGGCCATGCATACATCTGCCAGAAAGAGATAGAGTTCCGGTATCTTTTGTTCACGGAGTGCACGCTCCAACAGTGAACGGATTTCCGACAATTCCACCTCATCCCGATGACTTTCCCAGTAAGCGGATGCCAGCATGACACAGCAGGACGCGCTCCCGGATTCCACGCCCATGCGCAGATATTTTTCACATATTTTCCAATCAGAATGACCGGGTAGTGCAGGATTATACAAATTACTCATCAGAAAGCAGCCTTCCTGCACATCTTCTTTCATGATATCCTGAATCCAGATTTCCAGCTTCATCCAATCACAATTGGGAACAGCTCCGCGCAAGGCCTGGTCTATGTATACACGTTATGCAAACGGGTCGTCGTTGTTGGCCATATCCGTCAGCCAGGACATGGCTATACCGGAAAGGAATCCGTCTGATTGAAGCAATTCCTGTTGGATATACATGACACGGGCCTGCATATCACCGCACATGGCAGCCGACAAAAGCTCGGCTGATTCAGAGTCGTATGATTTCATGGTTTCATTATTTCAGGAGTTGAAGAAGTTCCTCTATGCTGAGGGACTCTGCGGCGGCGGGGGAATCGGTGAGGACGGAATCGACAAGTTCGCGCTTTTGGGCGTGGAGTTCCAGAACGCGCTGCTCGATGGTATCAGCACAGACGAGACGGCAGACGGTGACGTTTTTGTCCTGCCCGATGCGGTGGGCGCGGTCGGCGGCCTGGTCTTCCGTGGCGGGATTCCACCAAGGGTCAAGCAGGATGACGTAATCCGCAGCGGTGAGGTTGAGCCCCACGCCGCCGGCTTTGAGCGAGATGAGGAAGAAATCAGTCTCTCCCTGCTGGAAGATATCCACCAATGTGCTGCGGGCGGCAGTGGGGGTGCTGCCATCCAGATACAGGTAGGAGAAGTGTTCTTCCTCAAACAGACTGCGAACGTGCTCCAGCACATCGGTAAACTGGCTGAAGATGAGAGTGCGGTGTCCGCCGGCTTGCAGTTCCGCAGCCAGTTCCCGCAGGGCTTCCAATTTGGAGGAGGTGGTCAGGCCACAATCCGGCACCCCCAACTGCGGGTGGCAGCAGAGGCGGCGCAGGCGGGTCAGATGCGCCAACACGCGGAAACGCTCCGTCTCACCGTTCATTTCCTGCAAGGCCCGGCGGCGCTGAGCTTCATACAGGGCTCGTTCCTTTTCAGAGAGCTCTACCTGCAGCACCTGCTCAAGTTTTTCGGGCAGCTCATCCAGCACATCGCTCTTGAGGCGGCGCAGGACAAAGGGGGAGATGAGACGCCGCAGGCGCGCCGGGCTGTCTTTGAAGCGGGAGAGGAAGCTGCTGCGAGCACCCAGGAAACCGGGGTTGAGGAACTCCATGAGGCTCCACAGCTCCAGCAGATTGTTTTCCAGGGGTGTGCCCGTGGCGGCGATGCGGTATTTTGCCGTCAGGCGGCGAGCCTGCTCGGCACGCTGGCTCCGGCTGTTTTTGATGGATTGGGCTTCATCCAGCACGACGGTGTTCCAGGAAATGCGGCTCAGGGCATCAGCCTCGCTGACCAGCAGGCCATAGCTGCACACCAGTACATCCCGGGCACCGAGTTTTTCCAGCAGCTCAGTGCGCCCGGTGTTGCGCAATTGGTGCATTTGCAGCGTGGGGGTGAACCGCTGTGCCTCCCGCACCCAGTTAGCGCAGACAGATGCGGGAGCAAGCACCAGGCTGGGGCCCTCCCCGGCCTTGGCCAGCAGGACGCTCAGGATTTGCACGGTTTTACCAAGCCCCATATCATCTGCCAGGCAAGTACCGATACCATTGGATATCAGCTGCATGAGCCAACGATACCCCGTGAGCTGATAATCGCGCAGCTCTGCGCGCAGAGCACGCGGCAATCTGCTGTTGCGGCAGGAATCCAACTGTTCGCGCACACGCTGTACGGGGGCTTCCAGTGCGGCCGGGAGAGCGGCATCCTGTCGGGTGCTCGCCAACAAGGCAACGGCGGCGGGCGACAGCTCCAGCGTCTTGCGTGCCCGCCCGCTCTTGTCCGCCGGGGGCAGCAGGGTGCTCAGCGTTTCCAGCTGCCGGGAGATGGAGCGGGTGAGCCGCAGGAATTGCCCCTCTCCCAGGCAGATGTAGGAGCCGCTGCGGTTCCGCGACAGCTCCAGCAGCTCCGTAAATTTCAGAACCCGTGTCTCATCCACCCGGACATCACCGCCGACGTTCAGCCACCGCTCAGCGGTTTCCCCCACCTGGAGGTTGAATGATGAGCCGGATGCCAGCGTGCAGAGGGAAAGAGACTGCCCCTCCGGCCAACGCAGCTCGATATTATCCTGCCCGTAGTCCTGCAGCTCGGAGAGGATATCCAGTGCCGTTTCCGGGTCATCCACCTGCCAGCTGACGGAGTTGCCGATGTGGTAACGGAGTGTGGGACAGGCTTCCAGCAGGGCAGAAAGGGCCTGTTGCTCCTGTTTCAGATTGCGGTGCAGGAGGATTTTTTCCTCACCCCTGTTCATCACCAGAGAGCTCTCCCCCTTGCCGGGCACATGCAACGCCGCCCCGGCGAAGGCTTCCACGCTCAGGGTTCCCAGGAAGCTGCCCTCACGCCCGCTCAGCAGAGCCACGAGCTTTGATACCGACTGAACTTCCGCCAGATTTCCGTGCGCGATGCTCAAATCCCCCGTCAGCCGGAATTGAGAGGAGAGTGCCGACAATGCCTCCGCAACGGCTTGCTTACCCTTGGCAGGCAGAACCAGCTCCCCCTTGGTGCCCAGTCTCCCGATGAGCTGCCGCAGTTTTGACTCTGCGGCAGAGGGCATTTGCAGCCCGAATTTATCATCCCCCAAATGCAGCAGGGTGGGATGCTCACAGGCGGTATCCGGCAGAGAAATGGCACAGGCCTCTCCCTTTTTGCGGATGTTCAGGCGGGCTGTGACCGGGGTCAGCGAGATATCGCGGTACTCCCGCTTCTCCCATTCCACCCGCAGGTGCGGATGCCCACAGAGTTTTTGAACCGCCGATGCAGGAATATAGTAATACCCGCCGTCCCACGATGACACATAACGTATCATTGCCACCACGGCAGCATCCTGCGCGGTCAGGCAGGCATCATACTTTCCCTCTTTCAATGCGGACAGTCCGGCTTTGCGTCCATCGCTCAGTTTTCCTTTTTTCGTGCAGGAACGGTAAATGGGGATAACTTCATGAACCACCCCGTCACCGAACAGTTCAATTTCCCAATCCATCTGTCCGGCAGGCCGTTTAGAATCCGATGCGTTTTCACCGGCAATGTCACGCACGGCTTCCAGAAACTTTTCCAACACCAAATCATCCTTCCCCGTAAACACCCTGAGCCCGGGAATGGGCACCAAATCCAAGCGGGAATCCACAATCCCCTGCAGCGTCTCCCGGGTTTCCTGCGGAATACTGCCCTGCCCCAGCAGGATGGAGGCCATGTACCAGGCATAGAGGGTCAGCCCCCTTCTCTGCAAGGTGATACAGGCGGCTGCCGCCATGGCCGTATCTTCCGGAGAGAGTTCCATGGTATCGGGATGTGCCAGTGTGGCCAACAGCAGGAAATAACTGCCGATGGGGCGCAGAAGAAGAGCCTCTTCATCACAACAACGCTCGCCCTCCCGCAGTAGCAGCAAGCCCTCCACCAAGCTGTACAGAGAGCTGCCATACACCGTGGAGACCGCAAAAAAAACACTCTCGTATAATGATTTGACGTTAGTTTTATTTACTGTATTGGCAAGCGCAAGAATGGGAGCCAACATGATGCTCACAGCTGAGAAATGCAGCAATTCTTTCTGTGCACCGCGTAGAGCATGCCAACGTTTTTTATCCGTCCATTGACACAGACGAACAGCCAGATTCCGCACGGTCACGGGTGCAGCATCCTCTGCCGCCAGCGTGCGGATAGGTGCCCACTCTCCGCGTTGCAGGCAATGAAACACGATGCTAAACAGCAACTCTGCATCTGAGGAATTGCGGCAAATGCGCTCCACCGCATCAGGGGATTGGAAGAAATCATCATCATTCCGTAAACTCAGGCTCCGCAGCAAGGTGTTATCACGGAAAGCAAGGTTCCGCATTTCCTGCGGCTGGGCAGAAACGGGTTCAAAATGGTTATTCAGCAGACCGTAATACCACATCCTCACTTCCAACGCAGACATGGTAGAATGCGATTGAAGCCGAAAATCCAGCAAATCCGCATGCTGTGCATTTTCCCGCAGAATGCGGTATGCCAACGCATGCTCACCCCGCAAACGCAGGATGCGGCACAAATAATACGGCGAGAGGAAATCCGGTGCTTCCGGCGGCATCAGCTGCACCTGCGCCCAATGCAGCCCGACGTACATCAATCCTGCTCGTTGCCCGGCCGGGCGGGTCGAGCTCTTTTCAACCAAATATCGGCTCCATTCCTTTACCCTCTCCAGAAAGGGAGCAAAATACGCATCATCCAACCACTTGGCAACCCTGTCCACCGCAGGCTGCATCTTCAGGGTATAATATGGTTTCTCAAGTATCACCACACCCTGCTTCGTCAGCATCTCCAGAATTAACTTCAACTCCTTCTGCTTCAGCCCCTCTCCCCAACAAGCGTCTGCCAGTTTCCGAAACGGCAGCTCCGGGCACAAGCCCAGCGCAACCAACACCGGTATCCCCCGCCGCAAAGCTGCTGCATCCCTGCTTTCAGCATATCCACAATCTGTCGCAATTCTACTCACAAGCTCATCGCGCATCTCTTTTGCCGGGGGAAAACCAAATCTCGCCATACAAGAAAAAGAATACGCTCAAAATGGTGACATATCAACAGTTTATTTCGTCCTAAACAGTTTCTGAACAAAACCAACATGTCATTTCCGCTCATTGACGCAGTTTTGCATTGCGGACACAGAGGGATAGTGGTATACCGACCTACCATTTCTCACACCATGAAACCTTCAACTCTCTTTAAACAACTTCTTATTCTCACCCTTAGCACATCCGCAGCCACACAGGCTCAAATGCTTATTCCGGGAGGAGACCCCGACGGCCCACACGCTGACAGCGTGATGATGTTTAACGGCGGGTTGCAGGTTTGGGCAAATGACTTGTACGGCTTCACCGCAGGGCGAGAAGTAATTTTTGAAAACGCCGGAGAGGTAACAATAGCCGAAAAAGTCGCGCCGAAATCCGTGTTGGTACGCGGCGGAGGGAACACAACGTGGGGCGGCTTGGGAGAAATTACAGGGGAAACCTCCGTCCTCAAAGAAGGTTCCGGCACGCTGAGAATGAATGCAACAAACTCCTACACAGGCGGTACACACATAAAGGAGGGCAGCGTCATCGCCGGCGGCGTGAATTCGTTCGGTTCGGGAATCATCGAACTCACCGGAGGGGTGTTGGATCTGGCAGGGCACGAAATATGCAATGACATAAAGCTCAGCGGCGGGGAGATTCAGGGAGCAACGGGGATGAGTCACCGCCTGATTTTCAGCACCGACTATACCATTTCCCATGACACCGCAGCCCGCGGCATAAAACTGCCGGAAAACACGGAACTGAAGGTTACGGGCGGAGCCACCCTCTCCACTGAAGAAACACTGGAACTCCAAAAAGGTAAAGTGCTGAACTTATCCGGCGGCGGCATGTTCAAGGGCCATCTCTCCGTGGAAAACGATGGGATTCTTAAACTCAACACACAAGGAAACACACCGATATTCCCCGGCTCCGTATGGCACTTGAATGACGCCACCGTGAGCGGCAACCTCAGCACAGCTCCGCAAGGAATCACAACAACGCGCACAGCCGGGGCAATGCCCGTCCTCCGCCTCAGCGGCAGGAACAGAATAGCCGGCACGCTCACCCTCAACGGAGGCGTACTGAGGCTCAGCAATGCCCACGCTTCGCTGCATACCGAAACGCTGGTATTGGTCACTCCCACCAGTTTGCAGCATGACAATCCCCCGGGGATTGGAGGCAAGCAGACTTTCCTGACTTATAACCGCCTCATATCCAGCACGGTAACGGATTATTACGACTTTTTCAGCGTGGATGAAGAACAATATGAACTGACTGTATCTGCACAGGAGATAAGTATCACCGCAATTGAACGAACCGCGTCCGACACCACAGTCAACGAACAACCAACCACCCCTACCGAGCCTGAAACAACTCTTCCCGGAGCGGAATCGGGTGAATCTGAGCCGGAAAATGATGACCCACACCTTAACCAAGCGGAAAATGACACCTCCACAGCAGAGGGAGACAACCCGGCAGACCTAATCTCCCCGGAAGCGGGTTCGGCACTCAGCCAGGCCGGCATGCGGAGTGCATGGGGTGCCCGCTTCACCACACATGCCTTCATGACCGCGGTGAGAGACAACAGCGGCAGCTGCGACTCCACCACATGGGCGGCATTCTATGGAGGTCTCACGGAAACAAATGATCAAGGCAGTGTCCCCGGCGGAGACACCTCCGCCTACGGAATCGCCATCGGTGCCGAATCTCACCTGACAGAACGCACACAAGTGGGGCTGGCACTGGGCGGAGCACTCGGCAGCATCTCAGGCGAAAGCTTCGGAGAGCTTGACCAACTCTCTCTCCATGTGGCTCTCTATGCAGAACGCGCTTTCCTGAAACCCAATTCCCGCCATTGCCTGAACCTGTACGGAGCAATCGGTCTGGGACGCACAGAAACAGACCCGGGAATCTACTCCGGGCTGGAAAATTGGCACCACAACAGCTTCACGGCAGCCTCTCGACTGAGTTGGGAAAAGAAACTTCAACACCAACTTATCTGGAAAGTTTACGGAGGTGCTGAATACTACCGTGGCAGCAGCCTGCGCGTGGAGGATGAGAGCATCTGCGGTCTCTCTGCGCTGAGTGTTGAGCTCGGCAGCGGTATTGTCTGGGCCACAAAACAGGCAAGCCTGTACGCAGATGCTGCGCTCACCGGCGATGCTCTGCGCGACACCCCTACCGCCCGAATAAACGGCAGCAACTACCACACCGCAGAACCAAAACGCTGCGGCATACGGCTCAACATCGGGGTAGAGCTGCACCCGGCAGACACCCAACGCAGCATCCTGCTGAACTACAGTTTCGAGACACGCAGCGATACTACAGCGCATGTCCTCAATGCCGGCTTCACCCGAGCCTTCTGAAGCCCCCCCTCGAACCGATATCGCATTCACCGTCATTCAACGAAAGGTTACTCACAGGGCAAACGCATTGGAGTAGTGTCATGCAAAGCGGGTCATACAAATACAGACTTAAGGACCTCTAAAGCAAAGTCTTCCTGCAAGGCTGCCTTGAACTTCATAGAGCGATAGGATAACTTAGTAGGATGAGTATCTTTG
>JAFQEY010000048.1 GCA_017398765.1 Akkermansia sp. | reverse complement strand
AATTGTAGGGGAAGATGTGCGGGCAAGCCCGCACGCGAAATTGCCCTGACGGGCAGCGAAATTCATGGCTGGAGCCATGAGCGAAATTATCCACTACGTGGATAGCGAAATTACCGCCGGAACGGCGGTAGTGAAAAAAAAGTGGCAGCCCGAAGGGCTGCGGAACTCTATCACTGCTGCCGGAGGCAGCAATTTCGCTGGCGCGACAGAGCCAATTTCGCTCGGCGAAAGCCGAATTTCACTCGAGCCGCAGGCGAGAATTTCACTTCGCTCATCAGAGCGAACATCCCTCCTCCAATTTCCCATTTGGCAGGCAATTTGGGCAGCTAATTACCCTTACGAAAGCAATGAAGTCCCATCCGGTGATTTATTAAAAGTTCCCCAATAGAAATTCAACCCGACAACTTATCAATGTCGGGTTGAATTTCTTTATCGGGGCTTATCAGAAATCGATTTGATACCCGATGACACCGTTGACCTCTGAATAATCGGAATAGATTTCAAAGGAGGCATCAAAGAAGAGAGAGCCTGACTCCGAGCCGATGGGAACGGATATGCCGGCCCCCAGTTCCACGCCGACTACCCCCTGCTCTGCACTGCGAACATGAGCCCCGGCAGTGGGTACAGCCAAGAGTGAGGAGGAAATGGCGGCATCTCTGTCGCCGGCGCGCAGTTTCAGCAGAGCTCTGCCTTCCACGCGGGATTTGCGGTTGTACAGGTTTTCCCCGGCAGATCCGACAAAACGCCCACCCAACCCAAAGGTGACAGCCGTGACATCCGAATCCCCGAAACGCAGTCCGGCATCGCTTCCGGTTTCCGAGTAGCCGTCCAACGCAGAGTGACTGAATGCAACATTCACCAAAGGCTGCAACATGATATCCTGCTGCTCATTGATCGGAATTTGGTATGCCAGTTCATACAGGAACCCGAAGCTCATGCCGTCTGTACTGCCCTCTGTACTGAACAGCGGCTGGTGGCGGGACAACTCCGCATCCGCCATACCCAGGCTCGCAACAAAGGAGTGCAACCAATGAATGGTAGAATAGCGGGCAAAGGCGTTGATATAGTAGAAATCCAGATTACCCTCCGCCGCTTCCACTGATTTGGCCTCAAAATCTCCGTGCATGTAACTAAAAGCCAAACCGAGTGTCAGGCAGGGGCTGGTATCCACCGCCAGCCCTGCGGTTCCGCCCCAGGTGGAAAGTTCATAGCCGGGCGAATCACCGCTGCGGTGCAGGCGCGTGTGGTCACCCTCTGCATTCACCCAGGCATGGAATGCCGGAAGCTCCGGGATACTGCCCTTGCAGGGGTCAGGGGCCATCCCCATAGTACTGACGCGGTTTCGCAGGGTTCTCAATTGGCGTTCCATATCACCGGCAACAGCTGCACTCAACGCTGCGGCTGAGGAACCGGACACGGCCGCCGCCAGACTGCGCGCAGCCCCGGAATTATCATAGGTCACGGCATTATCCAGCACATCAAGCAGAGCCGATAAATCCGGGTACTTCTCCGGCGATGCCTGGGGGTTAAGATACAACAAGGTTTTATCCACCATACTGAGTCCCTGTTGTTCCAATGAGTTACCACCCGGAAAATACCGGCTGTAATAACGGGTCACGCGGTCTACGCGAATGGAACCATCCGGCGCAAGGCGGGCATTGGTGTAGTATTTTTTCAGCAGAGCTTGCACAAGAGCATCTCCCTGCAGTACAACCCGGTTGCTACCGGTCACGCTGCCGCCCTCCACCAGCTGAGCCAGCACCAAATCCTCCGTGGAATCTGTATTCACAGGAAGATAATTTGCCTGACGGTCAGCATTCTGCAACATGTTGACGTAAACAACGGAATCGCTGAGGGTAATCGGCCCGGACAATACCACGGGAATCGTGCTGCGACCCAACGAGGCAGCACTTTCGGCAACGCCGAGAGAGAGCGTCAGTTCTGATTGCGCTACGGAGGAAGCCTTGTTAAATGTAAGGCTGTGGTGCTGTATCCCACCGTCTGAATTGCTGGCCGTATTCAGCAGAGTCATGCGGGATTTATCAGAGATGAGCTGTTCCATGACCGCATCGGCTCTTTCTACATCCAGAGTGGTATCCGTCTGCTGAGTACGCAGACTCAGCCCCTGCCCCGGCACCAGCAACTGAGTGCTGCCGGGAAGAGCCACCAACTGTGCATTTTGATAATCCCCCCGGTAAATACTTCCTGTGCCGCTCAGCGTCATATCTCCCTGCAGGCGAGTCCCCGCCGTGCCCAGAAGTGTCCCAATCTCCACGCTCTGACCGGGAGTCACACTGAACTGCGCACCATTCTGCAAACGGAGTTCTCGCAGAACAATCGGCGCACGGCTGCTATCCCCCGGCAGAATTCCTGTGGAGCCCTCCGGCAGTCCGGCGTTCAGACGCAGGCCATCGGCACTTATCCGTACAGGCGTTGTCATTTCAGCCGTGCTGATCAGAGTTGCCGCGTCGCGCTCCGCACCGTTGCCGACAAGTGAGAGCTGACCTCCCCCCTGCACATTGCGCAGGAAAAGCCCGGCAGCCGGGTCTGTGGCGTTACCGATCACGGCATCGCCCACCGCTGTATCTGAAAGGTTAAGAGACAACGTGTCGGGAATTTCGATACGCTCTGCATAATCCAGTGCTTTGTAGAGGCCTGCGCCTGTCGGGACAATATAGCCGTTGCTCGTCACGCGATTATCGTCCTGCGTGTTCCAGGTCATGGGTGCGGGTGAATCCTGAATACGGAGCAAGAGTGTCTGATTTTCAGACACAGCCCCCGCGGTCAACCCGACACGGCGAATCGCCTGCAGCCGGGACTGCTCATCAAACACCACTCCGGTGCCAGCCCCCTGCAACAGCATATAATCCCCGGGCACATATACCCCGCCTGCCACTGTGGGAATGGTGCTGAACACATCTTCTGTCAGCAACAGCGTGCCCGCCGCCATGGAAGATACGCTCAGCGGTGCCTGTGATGTACTGAGAGCAATATTGCCCCCCAGCACAAGTTGCTTCACCTGCACCTCTCCCAGGCTTGCGCCGCCGGAAAGCAAGGTGAGTTCGGAAGCCTTCACGCCTACTGTCCCGGAAGCACTGCTCAGCGTTACTGCGTGTTCCCCTGCATCCAGCACACCGGTGCCGGACAGGGCTTCAAGTGCAACATCCGATTGCAGCGTAAGCGTTCCGGCCGTGGCAGATGCCACATCTTCAATCTCCAGCTTGCCGCCGGTCAGCCCTGAGATATCACCGGAAGCCACCGTGAGCGTGCCGGAATTGATTACGACCGCTTTCGGGGCATGCAGAACAGCCGCGGTCAGTGCTCCGGCATTGGTAAGTTTTCCCTTGCCCTGCACCTGCAACTCCGCCTCAGCCAACAGACTGCCCCCGACAGAAATGCTCAGCGAGCCGCTGTCACCCACTACCACCAATCCGGAATCTCCGGCAAAGCCGGTATCCTGCCGCACTTCTACGGCGTTGTCAATGGTCAGAGACCCCTCACTGACCGCCAGCACAGCAGTCCTGACAGCACCGCCACGGAAGGTGTAGGCATCTGTCGGAGCATCGGCAGATACAAGAACCTGCTGCGCCCTGACCCCGGCGGAGTCCACCTGAACGGCCCCGATTCCATCTCCGAAAAATCGTGCAGGAGATGTGGCGGAAGGAGGTGTACCCACCCATTCGGCAGCGGAATTATCTGACCAGACATCCCCTGTTTCACCAATCCAGCCAAGTGCTTTGCGTGAGGCTGTCAGGACAACATCTACCCCGCGAGTGCCGTTTTCCACTAACGCATAGGTAAATGTATAGCCTGAACTATTTGTCAGATCATAAGAATCCGTCCCGTTGACTGATAAAACTAAATCCGCATTATTAGCGTTTACCGTGGCGAGAGTAAGCGTATCCCCATTCCCCATCCCCAGCAGCACGGCATCCTCCGCAACGGCGTTGATGCCAACCTGTCTGCCGGAGGCGGGATTGAGCGTTCCGACCGTCAGTAACGGTGTGATCGAGGCCACTTTCAGCTCAATCTGCTTCACGGTCAGCGAGTCGGTCACGTTCAGTGCAGCAGACGGGCCGAGCGTCAGCGTCTCCACCCCGGACAATGTACCTATCACAGAGTTCATGTCCGCTGAGGTGAGCGTCAGATTGCGGTTTCCGTCCGCCCCGGTCATCGTAACCGAATCTGCAAGTACAGCCCCAATTTCTGCCGAGTTCTGAATACTGACCTCATTGCCGGAGGCATCCAACAGGCCGCTGCCACTCAGTTGAGCCAAATCGGAAGCACCGCCGGCAAGCGTCAGCAAGCCGTTCACCTCAAGATTACCGACAGTTGAAACGCCCACAGAAGAGGTCAATTGTCCGTTTTCCGCCACCCGTAGCGTACCGTTTTCCAGGGAGAACCCCTGCTGCATGACGGTCTGACCGCTGATGAGCGTTGTACCGTTTCGGTGTTCGTAGAGACGACTGAACACATTTTCCGCACTGCTCAGCTGCAGCGTCCCCTCGCCGGTCTTGATGTAGGGAGAATCCGTCTGCCCGTCACGCACCAAAAAAGCCCCGGAAATGAGCAGCTCATCCTCACTCCCGCTCACGTTGATTTCCACATTGCTACCACCGCGCCCCAATAATCGTGTCCCAATTACATTCTCTTTTCCGGTGGCGGTGATAGAATACCCGTATGCCTCCAGCCCGGCAATCTGGGCACCTGCGGTAACGGCATCCGCAGCATTGCTGACAGTGGAATAGCCGTTCAACACCAGAGGCGTGCTCATGGTCTGACGCATGGAAACACTCATCAGAGCCGGGGCATCCGCCGTTCCCTGCATCGTGATAGAGTCAGTATAATCTCCGCCCCCGCGGTACCCCAACGCATCCCCGACCTGCAACAATAGCTCACCATCAGCCCCTACACTCATGCTGCCGTTGACGCGCACCGCCGTGTCACTTATCGTGAATGTTCCCTTCACGGTGGCATTCAGCGTGCCACCAGCGCGGGAAAGTACGGCTCCGCTCAGCTCACTGCCGCTGTCAATTACCAGAGTATTGCTTCCCGCAGATGAAAATGAGACACCATTGTACATGTCACGATTATCCACAGATTTCAATGTCAGCGTATTACCGGAAGAAGTGACCACAAATCCGCTTGCCGTGGGCAGCGAGGAATCACTGCGCTCAACCAAGGAATTCTCCGCCTGAACATAGTAGATAGTCGTGGAACCGGCCTGAACCTGCAATTCTCCGTCGGCAAAGGTGGCGGCAGATGCCTCCGCCTCATCGCCCTGAACTTTCCACGTTACAGAATCTGCTCCCGTCACGGCTCCATTACCGCTCACCACCGTTACGCTGAATCCGGCGCGCGTGGCAAATCCATTTATCCCCGCAGACGGAGCAGTTGCGGCGGGAATATTGGCAAAGCCCTGCAAATCCACTGAGCCGGCGAGATTCAGCGTACCATTGTTTACAATGGCATTGGCAATTTGCAGCGTTCCCGTATCGGAAAGCGTGGCAGAGGCCCCGGAGTTAATCGACAGGACATTTGTGAAGCTCACCGTGCCGTCGCCGGCCAGGGTCAGGTTTCTTTCTATCTGAGTGGGAGACGCCAGCGTAAATGTTTTACCTGCGTCAATCTCCCATTGCTGCGTACCACGCAGATAGGTGACGGATGTACCACCAGAGAGTGTAAAATCGGAATTGATGGTGGAGTAAGCCGCCACATCCGAAGAATTGCCGAAACGAATCACGCGGTTTCCACCCGACATACGGTTGACTACGGTATCTGATTCAATGATAAATCCGGCCACCGTGAGTGGGGTGAACGTGAAAGAAATGCTCGGGAACACAGCCCCGGAGGCATAGCGCAGCGTATTGGCCGTGGCAAGAGTTGTATCATTTCCTCCGGCTGTTGAAACCGCGCAGAAATCACGGCTCCAGTTGCCGGAGGCCTCCGCTTGCGGAGTGAAACTTCCGTCAGGATTCTGAGTCGTAACATAGAGTGAACCCTGGTGAAAGCTGTTGTTGGCTCCCTCCCAGCTATATATGGTACCGGAATAGGGAATGATGTCAGCACCGGCTGAAGCAGCGGATATGGCAGCCAGAAGAGCTGCTCTGAGTAGGCGGGGTATATGCAATTTCATAATGATACAAATGATTCAGGGAGTAGTTTGCACGCTGTGTGCCCCGCTGTTTTACAACAATGTAAACGCCCCGTCAACCGAACAAATCAAACTATTATACTCTCCCTGAGCCCTATGTTTTTCGGTTCCCGAAACGGACAAGCGACCACCTGTGCAGCCGTAACAGCTCACTGGCGTATGTATGAGACATTTCATGATTGCAAATTCGCCGCATCAGGTGTAACATGGCATCGTGGTTACCATCCGACAGCTGGCAGTACAAAGTCTCACCCACCTCATGGAAGGCGGACAAATGCGGCTCGCGGTGGATGATGATGCGCGCAGGATACTCCGCAACTGGATGCTTCAGGCACGCGGCAAGGCTGATTCCGCTCCGGTGCCGCCACCTGCTGCGGCAGATGCGATGAGCGTGGAAGACAAATTAGCTTTACTCCGCAGCCGAGCTGCAAAATGGAAACCGGCACGCCGTTTGGGAACCTTGCGAGACACCATGGTTTTTGCCACCGGCAACCCGCATGCTCGCCTTATGTTGGTAGGAGAAGCACCGGGATTCGATGAGGAACGGATTGGTGAGCCTTTTGTGGGTAAAGCCGGACAATTGCTCAATAAGATACTCACCGCCATGGGGCTTGCACGAGATGATGTCTACATTTCCAACGTCTGCAAATTCCGCCCGGACATGGGTGCTCACCAGGGCACGGCAAACCGCCCTCCTTCTGCAGAGGAAATTGCCGCCTGTCTCCCCCTCATTTTAGCGGAAATTCGAGCCATTCGACCCGCGTGCATCATTTGTCTGGGAGGAAGCGCAGCCAAAGCCTTGCTGGGGACTGAGTCATCTGTTCATGCCATGCGCGGACGATGGCTGGAATGTCAGGGAATTCCTGTACGCGTAACCTACCACCCAAGCTATCTTCTGCGTAATGAAACATTGAGTGCACGCCGCAGTGTTTGGGAAGATATGCTGGCAGCCATGCATTTGCTTGGAATGCCTGTATCCGCGCGTCAACAACACTTCTTCTTGCCGTCATGAAAATAGCTGACTCAGTCTTTCTATTGCTTATCAGCTTCTTACTGACAAGCTGTTACAATAATGCGCTACTGAAAGAACTGGCAGATGCGGGGCATGCGGCAGCACAGTATGAGTTGGGACGCCGCATTCTCACCGGAACCAAAGGGATGCCGGAAAAACCGGCTGCTGCCGTACCGTGGCTGAAACTGGCAGCAGACGCAGGAGATAACCGCGCTATGGCGGCTCTGGCTTTATGCCATGAACGCGGGCTGGGCGTGGCGGCATCTGCCGATGCCGCGCGAGTCTGGTACCGCCGCGCCGCAGAAAACGGCAACCCCAACGCCTGCCTGGCACTGGTGCAGATGGAAACGCGCACCAGTAATCTGCCCGGAGCCGTGCGCTGGTTGCAACCCCTTGCAGAAGGTTCTTCCACAGAGGCTCAGCTGCTTTGCGCCAAACTCTGTTTAAAAGGATTCGGTGGGCCGAACAGTCCGGAAAAAGCGGTGCGCTACTTACGCTTTGCGGCAATGCAGGGCAATGCGGAAGCCTGCATGCTGATGAGCAGCTGCTATGCCGCCGGAGTAGGTGTCCCTAAAAATGAAGCTCTTATGCTCGGTTGGCTGGCCAATGCAGCCCTTGCCGGAGATGAAAAAGCACAACAGATTATAGAATCTGTAGCGGAAGCGGAACCCTCCTGCCCCTGAACAATACCGGCTTCTTCCGGAAAATCTCACACCCTTGCAACCGGGCAGCGCATTCCCTGTTTCCCCACCACTTTATCCCGCTTACCCAGCATGCCGGAGCTACCCCCCCCAAAAAAAAGCAGGCGGAACGATAAAACGTTCCGCCTGCAAAATAATTCGGCTTGCTAGAGAGCCCTATAAAACTCAGGCGATGGAATCACCAAGCTTCTTCAGAGCCTCAGCGGCGCGGTTGGAGTAACCCCATTCGTTGTCATACCAGCCGCAAACCTTCACCATGTTGCCGCCTACCACATAGGTGAAGCCGGCATCAAAGATGCAGGAGTGGGGGTTGGACACGATGTCCTGGAGCACGAGAGCCTCCTCGGAGTACTCGAGAATGCCCTTGAGCGGGCCCTCAGCAGCCTCCTTCATGGCGGCGTTCACTTCCTCCACGGTCACATCAGACTTCAGGACAGCCACGAAGTCGGTCAGAGAACCGGTGGGGGTGGGCACGCGGAAGGAAGCACCGTTGAGCAGGCCCTTCAGCTGGGGAATCACCTCACCGATAGCCTTGGCAGCACCGGTGGTGGTGGGGATGATGTTGATAGCGGCAGCGCGCATACGGCGGGGATCGCTGTGCGGCAGGTCAAGGATGCGCTGATCGTTCGTGTAGGAGTGGATCGTGCTCATCATGCCCTTCTCAATGCCCCACTTCTCGTTGAGCACCTTCACCATCGGGGAAAGGCAGTTTGTGGTGCAGGAAGCGTTGGAAACGATGTTGTGCTTGGCAGCATCGTACTCGTCATCGTTAATGCCGATGCAGAAAGTCAGGTCGGGGTTCTTGGCGGGAGCGGAGATAAGAACCTTCTTGGCACCGGCCTTGATGTGACCCTCAGCCTTCTCACGAGCGGTGAAGAGACCGGTGGACTCAAGAACAACGTCAACACCCAGCTCAGCCCAGGGAAGCTGATCCGGACCCAGCATGCCGCCCACAATCTTGATGGGGTGACCGTTCACAATCAGATTGTCACCGTCGATCTCAACTGTACCCGGGAACTTGCCCTGAGTGGAGTCATACTTCAGAAGGTGAGCCGTAGTGGCGATGGGGGTAAGGTCGTGGATGGCAACAACCTTCTCGAGCTCGGCCTGGGACATGGCGCGAAGCACGTTACGACCGATACGGCCGAAACCGTTAATAGCGTATTTAGCCATAATAGTAGGATAAATGGATTATAAGTTGAATCCCGCCAAGCCACCCGGCCCGGCAAGGCAAGCTCAGTTTAACGCGGCAGTACGAGATAGTCAACAAAAATTTGGTTCTTACCCGCGAAAAAACGCAGCAACGATACGTATTCGCCACCATATTCCAAAGTCTTTTCGGATGCTGCGTTCATAAAAATAATTGTGCAGCGAGAAGCGGAGAACACACGGCATTGCCTTGACATGGGGAAAGCAACGCGGTATACTTCCGCGCGTTATGTTGAACTTATATGATACACAGTCGGGGGCTCTGAAGCCCGTGCAGGCAGAAGACGGCAAGCAGCTGCGCTTCTACTGTTGCGGCCCGACGGTGTATGCGGCGGCACACATCGGCAATTTCCGCACCTTTGTGGTGCAGGACGTATTCCGCCGCGTGGTGGAGCTGGGCGGCCTGCGAACCAAGCATGTGCGCAATCTGACGGACGTGGATGACAAGACCATCCGCAACTCGCAGGCTCAGGGCATGCCTCTTGGTGAGTATACGGCCAAGTGGACAGCCAAGTTCCATGCTGACTGCAAGGCTCTCAACTGCCTGCCCCCGCACGTGGAACCCAGCGCGGTGGGCCACATCAAGGAACAGCTCGACATTGTGCAGAAGCTGATGGATAGCGGCCATGCCTACCAAAGTGAAGACGGGTCTGTCTACTTCCGTATTTCCTCATACGCAGACTACGGACGGCTGGCTCACCTTGACCGCCAGGAGCTTGACCTCGGCAAGACGGCCAACACCCGCGCAGATACGGATGAATACGAAAAGGACAGCGTGGCCGACTTCGTGCTGTGGAAAGCCCGCCGCCCGGAGGACGGGCCGAATTTCTGGCCGTCTCCATGGGGAGAGGGGCGTCCCGGCTGGCATTTGGAATGCTCTGCCATGAGCCACAAATATCTGGGCGACACCTTCGACCTGCACTCCGGCGGTGTAGACCTGGTATTCCCGCATCATGAGAATGAGATAGCCCAGAGTCGCTGTGCCTGCGGCGGTGAGTTTGCTCGCCATTGGTTCCACGTGACCCACCTGCTGGTGGACGGTGCCAAGATGAGCAAGAGTCTGGGCAACATGTACACCCTTGACCAGCTGCAGGAAATGGGTTATACCCCCGCCGCTCTGCGCTACGTGCTGGCCGGTGCTTACTACCGCCGCCCGCTTAACTTCACCCTCAACGGCATGAAGGATGCTACCAGCGCCCTCAACAAGCTGGGGAGATTCGACAAAGAGCTGGCTAAAGCCAGCGGCGCCAAGGAACCCACCTACCGCGATTTAGTGAAAAAAGCCCCTGCTCTCGGCGCGTTCCAACCCGCATGGAACAGTCTGGAGGATGACCTGAACGGGCCGGAGGCACTCGGTCATGTGTTCAGTGCCATCAAGGGTATCAAGCCTGCGGAAATGGATGCCGCAGCGGCAGGAGAAGTCTGGAAAGCGTTCCGTTTCATCATGGAGGCTCTCGGGCTGCAACTGCCTGACCCTGACGCAGACATTGAAGTACCGGCCGACATCAAGGCCATCGCAGATGAACGCTGGGCTGCACGTCTGGCTAAGGACTGGGCCACCGCCGATGCCTTGCGTGGCAAGCTCGCAGAGCTTGGCTGGGCCATGAAAGACGGCAAGGATGGTTACAAACTCACCAAAGCATAATCTCTGACATGGATAACAAAGACCTTTCTCTGCTCGGCAAGCACACCGAATTCTACCGTAGCCCGGAGGATGCCAAACTGGAGGCATTCCCGAACCGGAGCCCGCAACGCCGCTATGTAGTGACCCTCACCACGCATGAGTTCACCTCACTCTGCCCCGTCACGGGACAACCGGACAGCTGCCATCTCACCATCACCTATTGTCCCGCTGACAAGGTGGTCGAGACCAAGAGCCTGAAGTATTATCTCGTCTCTTTCCGCAACTACGCCGCCTTCAATGAGCAGGTGGTCAACCGTATTCTGGATGACCTCGTAGCAGCTGTCGACCCCGCATGGATGAAAGTGGAAGGCCGGTTCGGGGCTCGCGGTGGTATTCAGCTCACCTGTACCGCAGAACACAAGCCGGAAAACCGTCCTGCATGAATGTAGCCGTCCTGCTTTCCGGCGGTCTGGATTCCACCACCGCACTTCATTGGGCCCACCGCCGGCACCGGGTGGTCTGCGCCCTCTCCTTCAATTATGGCAGCAACCACGCCGCGCGAGAGCTTGCCTGCGCCCGTTGGCAAGCGGAGCGGCTCTGCATCCCCTACCATGAGATTGATCTGCGCAGCATCTCCGCGCATCTGGAAAGTGCCCTGCTCAGCGGAGCAGATGCCATCCCCACGGCAGACTACGCGGAGGACAATCTCAAACAAACCGTTGTACCGTTCCGCAACGGCATCTTTCTGGCCATCGCCGCCGGTATTGCGGAAAGCAAAGGCGCGGAGGGTATCGTCATCGCCGCACATGGGGGAGACCATGCCCTCTACCCCGATTGTCGGGAAGATTTCATGACGGCCATGGCAAGTGCTATCTCGCTGGGAACCTATGCGAACCTGCAAATCCTGCGTCCCTTTATCACCAACACTAAGGCGGAAATAACCGCCATTGGTGCCGAGCTGGGGGTAGATTTCTCCCATACCTACTCCTGCTACTGCGGAGGGGAGCTCCACTGCGGCCAATGTGCCACCTGCCGTGAACGCCGGGAATCCTTTGTCTCCGCCGGTATTCCGGACCCGACTCCATACCAGCCCTGAGTCTGCCGGGAACAGGACTACAATATCAACTGATAGTCCACAACGTCCAAAAAACGACCGAACTTGAAGCCAACTTCGCGGAATCGGGAGACGCAGCAAAACCCCAGTTGCCGGTGAAACGTACAGCTGGTGTTATTCTCCCCCGTGATGCAGGCAATAAGGCTGTGGCACCCTGCGGCTCGGCAGCGGGCAATAAGCTCCTGCATGAGCGGTTTGCCTATCCCCCGTCCCGTACAGTCAGGGTGCAGGTAAATTGTAGATTCCCAACTGCGGCAGTATGCGGCGCGGTCTTTCCACGGGTGAGCATAGCAATAGCCGCATACCACACCGTCTGATTCTTCCACGATGTAAGGATAATCCGCCGAAAAACGCATGATGCGCTCACGCATCTCATCCTCCGAAACCGCTTCTGTTTCAAATGAAATGGTCGTATGCAGGACATACTCGTTATAGATGGCAGCTATGGCTGCGGCATCCTCCGATTTGACAGTACGTATCATGGCAACGACACCACTATACCAAACCTACCCCCTGCCGACAAGGCGGAAAATCATACACAAACAGCAGTCGAGCCCTGTTTTATGTATATTTTAGAAATTGTTAGCTTGACATTCGGCTTCATCCGTGGTATAAGCGACTTCAGCAAGTTCCGGTCCGCAAAGAGATTGGGGCGGGTCAGCGACCCGCTCTTTTTTTGTAGACTACTCATCACTAAACATCAAAGAATAACATGGCCACCACTGATATCACAGCGCTGATT
Source organism: Akkermansia sp. (assembly GCA_017398765.1). GTDB lineage: Bacteria > Verrucomicrobiota > Verrucomicrobiia > Verrucomicrobiales > Akkermansiaceae > Akkermansia. Next base: position 32,004 of record JAFQEY010000048.1, on the reverse strand, counting down.
GATTACTACGTCCGAGAAAAAGACCTGACGCGTGAGCGTGTCATTCAGGCCCTTGAGGCGTCTTTCCTGACAGCATACGCTAAGATGGTACCCGGCTCTGACCGTATCCGCAACATACGTGCGGTCATCAACACGCAAAAGGGTACTGTCAAAATCAAGGCAGATATGACCGTGGTCAATGATGAGGAAATGACGGATGCCTACAACGAAGTGAAGCTTTCCGTGGTTCAGGCTGCCGGCAAGAGCCAGCAACCCGGAGACACCATCTCCGTCAATATCACCCCCAAGGATTTCGGGCGAATCGCTGTCCAAACTGCGCGTCAGACCATGCAGCAGCGTATCCGCAAAGCAGAACAGGAAATGCTGGCAGAAGAGTTCAGCGACCGCGTCGGAGAGCTCATCACCGGGACTGTTGTACGCTACGAAAAGGGTGATGTGGTGGTAAAAGTTGAAAAGTTTGAGGGTATTGTCCCCCCCAAACAGCGTATTCCCGGTGAGGAATACAACAAAGATGACCGTATGCGCTTCTATATCATGGAGGTGCGTGACGGCGTGCGCGGCAATGAGCTCATTCTTTCGCGCAGCCACCCCAATCTGGTTCGCAGACTTTTTGAAAATGAGGTTCAGGAGATAGCTGACCATACCGTTGAGATACTCAATGTGGTTCGCGAACCGGGTTACCGCACCAAGATGGTGGTTCGCAGTAAGGATCCGAACGTTGACCCCGTTGGGGCATGCGTTGGCATGCGTGGCACGCGCGTCAAGAGTGTCGTCAATGTCCTTAACCGCGAAAAAGTAGACATCATCGAGTACACGGATGACAAAGCCGTCATGGTGACAGAAGCCCTCTCCCCCATTGACCCCATTAAAGTTATTGTGGATGATGAGGCTCACGTGGTCACCGTACTGGTGGAGGATGATAAAGCCGCAGCCAAAGCCAAAGGGCGCCGCGGACAAAATGTGCGCCTGACAGCGCGTCTCATTTCCACCCCGGAGCAGCGCTGGGATGTACGCGTGGAGCCCTATAACGAGCAGACAAAAGTAGCCACTGAAGCACGCAAAGGGGCAGATGAGCTCAGCTCCCAGCTCGGCGTTACCGACTCCTTGGCAGCCGCCATGATTGCCGCCGGCTTCACCTCGGTGGATGTCATTGCCTCCTATGCTCAGGAAGAAGATTTAATGGAGGATCTCCTCATCAGCGAGGAGGAAGCCCGTGATATCATCGCCAAAGCCAAGTCTCTCTGCTGAACATAACTTTTTTTCTCACATGTCTGAACAACCGAACAAGAAACCGGAGGTTCTCGACCTCCTCGGAGGCACCAAGAAGAGGAAAGCGACCCCCGTTGCCAAACCGGCGGACAAGCCCTCTGCCCCCCGTGCAACAGAAAAGAAGGCCCCGCGAAAACCGGCACTCGACCTGCTTTCTCCCAAGAAGCCGGAGAAAAAACAGCCTGTGACTGCGCCTAAAAACACACAGGTAAGTGCCCCCCCGGTCACTGACAAACCACGCCCTGCCGCCAAACAGGTTCCGGCAGACAAGCCGGTTCCTGCAGCCAAACCGGCTCCTGCCGCCGAACCGGTATCAGACGGCAAGGTCATGAATATCAAAGCCCCCATTTCCGTGGCGGATTTGGCAGCCCACATGGGAATCAAACCCTTCAAATTGATTGCCGAACTGATGCCCATGGGCGTTTTCGCCAACCCCACCACCACACTGGACAACGACCAGGTGGCAGCTCTCTGCGAAAAACATGGGTTTACCTACGAACGTGTCAAACGGGAAAAAGGTGCCGGAGTCAAGGCCCCCGTCGAGGAAATCAAGGAGCCTGAGGCCGTGGCACCGGAGGAAGAACCGGAGGATGCGCTGAAAGTGCGTACCCCCATCATCACCGTCATGGGACACGTGGACCATGGCAAGACCTCCCTGCTGGACTACATACGGCGCACACGCGTCGTTTCCGGAGAAGCCGGCGGCATTACCCAGCATATCGGGGCCTACACGGTCAGCCACAACAACCAGACGCTCACTTTCATCGACACCCCGGGTCACGCCATTTTCACGGAAATGCGAGCCCGCGGAGCTGACGTTACAGACATTGTCGTGCTGGTGGTAGCAGCCAATGATGGCATCATGCCCCAGACCAAAGAAGCAATCATGCATGCTCAGGCAGCCGGCAAAACCATCATCGTTGCCGTTAACAAATGTGACCTGCCCACGGCAGACCCGGTGCGAGTCCGCACACAGCTCATGGAGCACAATCTCATGCCCACGGATTTCGGCGGAGAAATCGAATGTGTGGACGTATCGGCCCACACGGGTGACGGCATAGACGATTTACTGGATTTGCTCTGCCTGCAAGCAGAGGTGCTGGAACTCAAAGCCAACCCGAAAGCCAACTGCCGCGCCTCCATCATCGAGGCTCGCATGGAACAGGGCAAAGGCAGCTCCGCCACCGTCATCGTGCAGAGCGGGACTCTTAAAGTAGGCATGCCCTTCATCTGCGGACCGTTCTCCGGCAAGGTGAAAACACTCATGAACGATCAGGGGAAATCCATCAAAAAAGTAACCCCCGGCATGCCTGCGGAAGTTTCCGGCTTTATCGAAACCCCGAATGTGGGTGATGAGCTGGTGGAAATGGAAAACGAGCGTGCCGCCCGCAAACTTTCCACCGAGCGCCAGGAAGAACTGCGCCAGCAGCGTCTGACCGCACCCAAACGCTCCCGCATGGAGGACATTCTGGCCATGATGGGTGAAGGCTCCCAGAAAGCCGTGCTCAAGCTCTATCTCAAGGGCGACGTGCAGGGCTCAGTGGAAGCCATCAGGAAAGCAATCATGGACATTGAAAGCGAAAAGGTGGAGTGTGAGTTTATCGGTGCCGCAGCCGGTCCCATTTCAGAGAGCGATGTCCTGCTGGCCTCCTCTTCCAACGCCGTGATTCTGGGTTTCAACGTGAAGGTGGAAACCAATGCGGTGAAGGCCGTGAAGCGCGAAGGGGTACAGGTTAAGATTTTCTCCATCGTGTACGAGCTGATTGACCAGGTGAAAGATGCCATGCTGGGTCTGCTGGAGCCGGAAACCCGTGAAACGGTACTCGGTCATGCCGAAATCCGGCAGGTATTCAAGCTCAATAAAGGCAAGGCAGCCGGCTCCTATGTATCTGACGGTAAGATGCTCCGCACAGCTGAAGCACGTGTACTGCGCGACGGACAGGTTGTGTTTGATGGCAAGATGTCCACACTGCGCCGCTTCCAGGATGAAGTGGAGGAAGTCAAGAGTGGTCTGGAATGCGGTATCCGCCTTGCAGAGTACAATGACTACGAGGAGGGAGACATCATCGAATGCTACACGCTTGAAAAAATTAAGCAGACTCTCTGATTTTATCTATGGCATCACGTCGACTCGATAAAGTGAATGAGCTGATGAAGCGGGAAATCGGTACCTTCGTCCAGAGGGAATTCGAATGGCCCGGCACCATCGTTTCCATTCTCGATGTTGAAATCACGGAAGATCTGAAAGAAGGTCGAGTCTGGGTTGGAGTTGTGGGGCGAATGGCTCCTGCGCAAGTAATCGATAAACTCACCCGGAAACGGGGCGATATCCAGCGAGCCATCAGCAAGCGGGTCATACTGCGCAACACCCCCAAGCTCACTTTCCGACATGACGATTCCGCCCGCCGTGGTGTCAGCATGGTAAATCTGCTGGATGATATTGAACAAAACCTCCCCAAAGCTCCTCCATTACCTGAGGGAGAAACAGACCCCGAGATTTAACAGCCCCCCACGTCCCCTTCCATGGAGCGAAAAATCACCATCAGACGAGTAGGAACCATTTTCCCGGCACTCTGTCTGTTGGTGATTGTTCTGGTGGGAGGGATTATAGCCTGGCTGAGCATGGTCGGGCTGCCCGGCTTTGTCCTGCGAAAAATTGAACAACAGGCCGCGCCGTACGGAATATCCCTGCATCTGGACAGCATTAAGCTCTCACCTGCCTCCGGGCTGGCAGCAAAAGCTCTGGGAGTCCGCCTGGCTATCCCCGCCCCCGGCGGAGCATTAGAAATAAAAGCCGGAAAAATACAGCTGGCATTCAGTATCTATGACCTGTTGCAGGGCAACTACCTGCCTGACAGTATCAACCTGTCAGGGGTGGAAGCTGCGCTTCCAACGGATTCAACAGGACAAAGAACCCTCCGTCTGCAAAAGTCAGATTCTCACCTCAGCCTGTACAACCGCGGACAGGGGCTCAGCATTACAAGCACCGGCTGCTTGCAAGGCATAGGCATTAAATTCAAAGGCAATTTTCAGTTACCGCAAAGCCCCGCCACCCGGGCAGATTTGGTGCATTACTCACCCGATACGGCAAGCACACCCTCCGCCATTTGTCTGGATGAGTTTCTGCTCCCCATCCAACCATGGCTCGTCAAAATCGACAATATCATTTCTCAGCAGCAATGGACAGATGACCAGCTCCCGCAGATTGAAATCAAATTTCGCAACCATAATCAACACACAACTGCCGAAATCAAAGCAGAAGTCCCCTCATTCCGACAAGAGGAATTACACTTTCACCAAGCCTCGCTCGCTGTACGCTATGAGGACGAAACGCTCACCATTGACCACCTCAGCTTTGCCACCAAGGCCCCCCGAACGGAAGTTTCCCTCCAAGGGGCATACGATTTAACAAAACGCCAACTCAATTTCAATCTCCGCAGTTCTGCCGCCATTGCGCAGATTGTGGAAATGATAGACAGAAGCCAAAAGAACAGCATTCTTACACGGCTCTACCCGAATGCCGCTATAACCCCCTCTGTCAGACTACAGGGGCAGATTGTCTTTGCAGATGATTATGCCCTCAATAATATCTCTTTGCGAGGCAGCATTCTGCAGCGGGAATTTGCCATCGGCAAAACCCCCATTGATGCATTCGAGCTTTCTTTCATGCTCTCAGACGGAAAGTTCAATATCGACAACCTGAGTCTCTCCCTGCCGGACGGAGCAATCAAAATGACTGCCCTCACCGGACATGATAAAGCAGACGCAAGTTTGCATGCCTCCCTCCCCTTCAGAACATTGACTCAGTTAATCGGAGATATCAGCGGCACCCCCCTCCAACTGCCGGAGTCTCTCAACATCGGCGGAAATCTGACACTGCATGCCAATACGCTTCTCGGTGTAAAAGAATTTTCTCCCGGAATCACCAGAATGGAGGACCTCATCCCCACGCTGAAAGAAATACAGAATCTGGACATCTGCGTAGACTCACTTCGCTACGGCTCCGCCGTACTCACCGCTCCCCAACTTCATGTCAGCGCAGCATCCATACAACACCCTACCCTTTCCTCAGATTTACTGGATATCCGCAACATCCACTGCGCCTTGTCAGCAAAAAAGCTGAACGTCCATGATGATTTCTCGCTCAGTGATACTCGCTTGAAGCTCTCTCTGGAATCCTTATCGGCAAACTGTACCCAGGCAGAAAAAAGCCTCCGCATCACCGGTGCAAATGTGGATCTGGACATGACACAGGCTACGGCAAGAGTGCTTTCTGCGCACAATGTCACCTGCCGAATCCACAACATTCCGACCTTTACCCAGGACAAGAGTTGGGCAGAAATGCTGACAAAATCAGACACACACATCAGTGCGCAAAACATTCAGTATCAGGAACAGGAAATCGGCTCCGACATCAATCTCTCCATCTTGCATCCTGAATTATACGCCGCTGAGTTGATACTGGGAATGAATTTACAGGGAGAAGAAATAGCAAGCTCCCTCAAACTGGATTACAAACATACTGAGCAGGATGGCAACCTGAATTTCAATTTCGCTGAAACCAGCCTGCCCCTGGCATCTGCCGCACCGCTTCTGCAGCAGTTCGGGGCTATTCCCACAGCCGTGGAGTTACCGGAAAAACTCATTCTGCAAACTCACGGCAGTGTCAATGTAAACACCGGACAGCTCAATAATACCCATCTTTATCTGCATATCCCCAAACTGGTGCGTACGCCGCATACAATCACCGTCAACAATGGTAAAAAAATTCCATTGGAACTAACGCTTCAAACCAATCTGCAAAGCACCCCGGACAATGACATCCGGTACCAGGGAAAAATAACAATTCTGCATGAAACAGGAGCATTCCGAGCAGATGCAGAAGGAAAGCTGAAACAGTACTGCAACATCTCCAACGGCCATAACACAATTGGAGTAAACGTGCTGGATTCCCTGATTGATGATGAAGATGCCCACAGCATCATGCGTGATTTCCGCTTTGACAAAAACTCCCGAGTAACAATCTCAGACATCTCTGCAAAAGTGGAATATGACAACGGAATCAGCGTGAATAGCTTTTGCCGGGCAGACATCCGCAACTCAGATTTCCTGATAGGAGCCATTCAGGATACCAAAGACGCAAACGGCAACATAACGGGGGAAAAGCTCAGAACCGACATGGGGGCAAACCCATACTCACGGGTATTCAACGCCACGTGTGATGTTATTGTCGATGTACAGATGGACAAAAAAAATCCGGACGGCTCACCGCTCCCGGAAAAATTACAAATTACCCTCAATTCTCCCTACCTGAAATATGATAACCGCCCATGGCTCCAAAAGCATAATATCAGCAAAGGAGCCGTCAGCAGCATCATCAGCGGAGATTCCATCATCTTTGATTTGGACAACAACGGAATCATACTCAATAACCTGAAAGGAAAAGCCTACCCGGCTTATGCCTTTGGCATGTTCTTTGCCCCATTGCAGGAATTCATGAAAGATATCCGCCTGCAAAACCCGGTAAACGTCCTGACAAAACGGTGTGAGTTCCCCATATCCAAACGCAGTCAGGTGCCCATTCGCGGACTTATCCGCGCCGAAGCCCCCACCGGAGCATCTTTTAATTTTCTGGGCACCAGCATCCCGCTGCACCGTTTCACCGGCTTTGTAAACCTGAGCGATGATTTTGTATTTCTGGACAAAATGAATGCACGCACCTGGGGCGGCGTTCTGAACGGTGCCATAAAAATAGGTATTTCAGGAAAAAACACCTCATTCGACGGCCAGCTTACGGCGCAAAACCTGAACTTGAAATCCATTGGTAACGCATACAAAACAAAGCTGTCTCCGGCACTGTGCAATGCTGCCATCCGTTTCCGCTCACCCACCGCAGAGGTTAAAGATGTCCGGGCATACGGCAGCGCAACCATCAGAGACGGCAATCTGATGGAACTGGGAATCTTCCAACCGGTCGGATCACTCATTTCCGACCTCCCCGGGCAGCTCGCCAACCTGCAACGCAAAGTTACCGGCTCCGCCCCCACCCCGGCGGAGAAAGACAAACCGGGCATGATTTCCCGCTTCCTCTCAGCATTCACCAATACGACAAACTCAGCCATCAACAAAATGGATGCCTCCAGCCGGCATATCCCCTTTGCCAACCACTTCATGAGTTACAACATCCAAAATGCCGAACTGAAATTCGACATTCTCAACGGGTATCTGTACACCCGAGACATGAGAGCCTCCGGCTATAATCTGGATGTAGATGTAAACCTGCGGCTGAATCTGGAAACACTGGACATCCGCGGCAACCTCTGGCCCCAGATATCCAGCGTACCCACACTCATCATCGCCCCCATCACCTTCCTTTCCGATTTCCTGATTGATATCGTCATCTACGGCAGCGTAGATGACATCCGGTGGAAATTCACCCTGGACAAAATCATGAAAAAAGACAGAAAGAAGAAGAAACCAAGCGTCACCGCAGCAGAGGAAACACCCAAAAGATGACCCCCTGCCCCCATTGCACAGACACGGCCATCCTGAGCAACTATCAGACCACCCTCGCAGCGTGGCTAGTGCTGCTCACCCACCTGCTTGGCATTGGCTTTTCTCTGCACGCGCTCATGAGAAAACACTCTCCGCAGGGAACCATAGCATGGCTGCTGGGGCTCAATCTACTGCCCCTCATCACCATCCCCCTGTATCTGGCACTTGGGGCAGAACGCATCCGCCGCCACACAGAGGAAAGACTGCCGGCCAATGCAGTCTCAGCCATGCTGAAAGGAATCAGGGGAAAACTGGTACACCCCCTGCCGGAAAGCACAGGCCGCACACTTACCCACACCACGGGAATACCCCCATGCACCGGAAACCGGGTAATCCTGCTACAGGATGGTCGTGATACCTACGCCGAACTTACCGAAGCTATCCGCAACGCCAAAACTTCTATCCTCATCGAATTCTTCATCATCCGCAATGATGTAGTGGGTATCAACTTCCGAAAATTACTGGAAGAAAAAGCACGTGAAGGAATCTCCGTCCGGATAATATATGACGAAATCGGCTCACACAAACTACCGAGAGGCTATCTGAGAGCACTCCGCTCAGCCGGAGTCAGGATAGCCTCTTTCAACGGACGCCGCTTCTGGTGGAGCTCCTTCCTGCGAATCAACTACCGCAATCACCGCAAACTGGTCATCATTGACAGCACCATCGCCTACCTCGGCAGCCTCAATGTGGGACTGGAATATGTGCAACTTCCCGGCCAAACATATTGGCGGGATACCTTTGTCAAACTGCAGGGGCCGATCGTTGCACAATGCCTGCTCTCATTTGCCGAGGATTGGCAGCGCGCCACGGGACAAAACATCAGCCACCTGGCGCAAGAGCAAGCGGATGCCGGTGAAACCCAATGCCAACTGATTCCCTCCGGACCGGATGATACCCCATTGAACAACTGGCAGCTCCTGCTGCTGGAAATAGTCTCTCGAGCACGCAAGAGATTGTGGCTTGCCAGCCCCTATTTCGTACCGGATCAAGCCGTGTACGCCGCCCTCGCGGCTGCCTCTCTGCGCGGAGTACAAGTCCGCATACTTGTGCCGCAAAAAGGAGACAGCACCATGGCTAATCTGGCCCTGCTGAGCTACCTGCCCGATATCGCTTCCACCAATATTCAAATCCTGGCCTACACTCCGGGCTTCCTGCATGAAAAAATTGCCCTGGCAGATGATGCCACCTGCTGCATCGGGACAGCCAATCTGGATGAACGCTCTCTGAGACTCAACTTTGAACTGACCCTGCTCATAGAAGACTCAGAAATGACAGCAAGAGTAGAACAACTCCTGCTCCGCGACATGACACAGGCTCAGCCGCTCCATCCTCAAATCTGGTACAGCACCCCATTGCTCACCCGACTTTCTTCCCGTCTTTGCCGCCTCCTCTCCCCCGTCCTTTGATTTTTGATGAATTCTCTGTAATTTCTCCTTGAAAACTGCCATAATTAGCTTGACCTAACTACAAATTTCATGCTAATATAAAGCTGTCTGCACCCTGCTTTTACTCATATATCGTCATGAAGTACAGCATCTCGGCATTAGCTCGCAAAACAGGTCTTTCCATCCACACCCTTCGCTTTTATGAAAAAGAGGGGCTACTGCGCCACGTAGAACGCACCGACTCAGGCCGCCGCATGTACGGAGAAGCCAGTCTCGGTTGTCTGCTCGGAGTACTCTGCCTGAAACAAGCCGGAATGACCCTCCCCCAGATAAAAATCTTCTTTGATGAAACTGTACGGGGAGCAATCTCTCTGGACAGCAGAGTGGAAATGATTCAGGAAGCCCGCCGCCAGCTGGAGGAAAAGATGCAGGACATCCAACGCGGCATGGATCTGGTAGACTTCTTTCTGAACGGCACCAAACGCGCGGCACAAGCCGCCAGTGAAGGGAAAAACCCGGATGAGGTATTTCCCTTCATTACCCTTTCCGGCATCGTCAACTTCCCTTTCATGAAAGACAGCCAGGGAAAACTGGAACCCGCCCTGCCGGATACGGAGCCGGAAAACAACTGCCCATAATCAGAACAAACGCGAAAGGGAGTGCAGAGAAAAAGGTATAATCTCCGCTTCCCGTGCCAGGCGCACCTTTTCCGCCCACTCAGCATCTGCCAGCAAAGAACGCCCAACCGCAACCAAATCAACCTCACCGCCTTGCAGCATTTGTAAAAGCCGGCGCAGGGTCCCCGGTTCATGCAGCCCGGGCATAGATGGCTCACCCCCCACAGCACCTCCGCTGATAACAGGGCACCCACTCAGCAAACGAACCCAGGAGGCCAGAGACAGCGCACTCCCCGGAAAAGCCGGAGCCGCATGCCGACGCTCCGAACAATCAAATACATCCACACCCGCCGCACACAGACACTCCAGCATTTCCTTCAGCTCATGAGGCGACTCCGCCAACCGTGCCTCAGGATGCCCCACCTTCCATTGCGAAAAGCGAAAAATAATCGGGAAATCTCGCCCTACAGCCTTTCTGACAGCGTGCAGCACATCGCAGGCAAATCGAGTTCGCCCCACTAAATCCCCCCCATATATATCCTTGCGGCGGTTAGTCTCCTTCCACAGAAACTGGTCTATGAGATACCCATGCCCACCCTGCAGCTCCACCCCATCAAACCCCAGTTGCCTGGCAAGTGCCGCAGCGCGACCAAACGAAGCACAGACCTCTGCCATACGGGCCTGACTCATCTCCTCTGCACACTTCTCCAACGTCAGCGGATTGATGCCGGACGGACCAACAGGAGGCGCAATACCCACCCCCGGCACCCTCAACATCCCCACGTGACAAAGCTGCGGCACAATCTTACAATCCGTAGAATGCACAGCACGGCAAATCCGCTTCCACTCCCGCAACGCCGCGCCGCCGTAAAAATGCGGCATACCGGAATCATCCGCTGCAGCCTCATCATCAATCGTTGCAGCCTCTGATATAATCAACCCTACCTGCCGCTCCGCCCTGCGCCGATAATACGCAGCCATCTCCGGCACAGGGACACCCTCCAAAGCCAGATTCCGATTCATCGGCGCCATCACCACGCGAGTCGCCAAAGCTAATTTTCTCCCAAAAAAAGGTTGAAACAAGGCCTCAACCTCTCGAACACTAAGTGCAGTCGTTTTACTCATACGCGCAATATAAACAATCTGCCCATTGTTTGCAATGAGTTAGAATAACTGATTACCCCCCTAAACAATAATTAATTGGGTAACATAATTTTTTAGACTGGACAATAACTATTTAAAATGTATAATAATTCCAGCATGAATAAGATTTCTACCATTCCACACATCGTCCTCTTAGAACTGCTATACACTCTGGATGACATCCGCCGAGAGAGCCTCAAACTCACCTCATCCTCCCACATCAAAAAGCTCATGGGACTCACCATCCGCCAAGCCTCCTCCATTGCAAGGCTCAAAATGCTCATGAGCAAATCCCCCCAGGGCGTTGCATTGAAAACACTGGCACAGGAACTGCAAATGACCGTTCCGGCCACCTCTCTGCTCGTGGAAACAATGGTCGGCAAAGGAGTCTTTGAACGCACCCAAAACCCGGATGACCGCAGAGCCATTTGCATCCGCCTCTCGGCCAAAGGCCAGGAACTCTTCGATGTCGGATTCTCCGCACTGGAACGCCAGCTCGACAACCACTCTGCAGAAATCACCAAAGAAGAACTCGAAATCTGCTACCGTGTAAACGAAAAACTCACCCGCAGCCTCATTCGCAGCCATAGCAAATAACATTTTCAGCCCGGCTCCGCTCCAATCCCGCCAATTCTAGCTTGACTCCAACCAAACTTGAGTGTACTATAACTAGCGAAATGAGCGGGAAATACACCGCACAGCATCCTTTCACACACTTTCCACCATGCCAAACCAACCAAATCTTCTGGCTCAAGTTCGCCGGTATCTCATTAGCCACGGTGAGGATTACCAGTGGGTTACCATGGGCAAGCAAAGCGAAAAAATCGGACTTGCCTACCTGCCATCCGGTTACGACGGCTACCCCTGCACGTTCATGTTCACAGAATTGAAAGAACCATGCAGCCTGGTATTCGACATCAACTTTGCCGTACGCATTCCGGAGGAACAGCGGCAGGAAGTTTCCATGCTGCTTCTCACACTTAACGCCAACTTACCGGAAGGACAACTCCTGCTGGACATGGAACACGGCTTTGTATACTACCGCCTCAAATTCGTGGTAGATGACCTCAACATATCAGATGAAGAAATTCTCAACCGCATACGCCGCATGGAGGAACAAGGCGTGAGCATGGCGCACACCTACGCCCGTATCATCACGGAAGAATTTTACTTCTGATTCCCCTATTCAACAAACACAATCACACCAAATATATATGTCACTTGCAAAACCCCTCGAAGGAAAAATCGGCATCGTCACCGGTGTTGCCAATAAACGCTCCATTGCATTCGGTATCGCCAAAGCATGGCATGAAGCCGGCGCAAAACTCATCTTCAACTACCAGGGAGAACGCCTTAAGGACGGAGTAATCAAACTGGTGAAAGAAACATTTGGAGAAGATACCCCCGTATGCTCTCTTGATGTCTCCGATGACCAATCCATCGCCGACTTCTTCGCCTTCGTAGCGCAGCACACAGACCGCGTAGACATGCTGCTGCACGCCATCGCCTTCGCCCCCAAAGCACCGGGAACGCTGGAAGGCCACTTCTCAGACATCCCGAGAGATGCCTTCAATCTCTCCCTCCAGATTTCGGCCTACTCCCTCATCGCACTGGCACGCGGCGTAGCACCGCTCATGACCAACGGCGGCTCCATCACAGCACTCACCTACTATGCCAGCCAAAAAGTAGTACCCAACTACAACCTCATGGCAGTCTCCAAGAGCGCACTGGAAACCTGCAGCAAATACCTCGCATTCGACCTCGGACGTCGCGAAGCCCCCATCCGCGTCAACTGCATCTCCGCCGGCCCCGTGCAGACCCTTGCAGCCCGCGGAGTCTCCGGATTCACCGGCATGTTCAAAGTATATGAAGAAAAGAGCCCGCTTCAGCGCTCCTGCACACTAGAGGAGCTTGGAGCCACCGCCACCTACCTTGCCAGCGACGGCGCAGCATCCGTCACCGGTCAGGTCATCTACGTGGACGGAGGATACGAAATAGTGGGCATGTAAAGCGGCAGTCCATTAGCCGACACTACATTCTCGCGGGAGCTGCCGATTCTCAGGCTGCTCCCGCAATTTTTACCAATTTTACAAAACATCTCTCTATCAGACGCCGCGCTGCTCCCATCCGGTCAGAGCAGTCTGGTTTCCTTATTGATTATTTTAAGGTAATTGGGGGCAACTTTAGCTTTACCCTACCCATTTTTTTACAATTTTATAAAAAAAACAAAAATAAAGCTTGCATTTTCGTCATGATTAGCGTATATTCAGCCGCGCAGCAAGTCGCCCCGCGACAACAAGCCCATGGGCAGGTGTCTGAGTGGTCGAAAGAGCACGATTGGAAATCGTGTGTACGGCAAAACCGTACCGAGGGTTCGAATCCCTCCCTGTCCGCTAGAAAATCCCGCAAGTTGAGAGACTTGCGGGATTTTTCGGTAATGCCTCTGGCTGAAAAATAGATCGGAATTGTGCAAAAAGCACGGCGAGTGCACGTTTTAAGCTGCACCAAAAACACTCCCTTTTTGAAGCAACTACCATGCGGCTCACTACTTTTCCTATCCGAAAATCATCAAGTGCAGCATTGCCTTTTTTTCCATTTACTCTTGCATCTCAGCGTTGTCGGGGAAAATAGAGGGGGAGCTGCGAAGCGTCTGTGCTTCGCGTGCAGGACGTAGAGCAACAGAATGCTCCATAGGCAGTCTCTGAACCAAACAACCGGCTCATGTGGCTATCAATCAACGCCTTTTTATCGGCTATCCAACTCACAGCCTGGGATTGGCTGCGGTCCTCCGTCAGGTGTGCAGAATATTTACAGTCTCAAAAAAACTTAATTTTTGATAAATGTTGTCAGATTTTCTGCTTGCGTAAAAAGTGCGATTCAGAGTATACTGAGAGCCATGGAGTGGAACGATCGATTCATGCAGCTTTTCCGCGAGGCAACGGAGCGCTATCATCTGAATACAAGAACGCCCGTTGATCGCTTTTTTCTGCCGGAGGAATGTGATTTTCTGGCAAGTATCGGTCAGCAGCCGGGGGAGCTGCATGGTTTTATTCAGGACTACGCAGTTCTGGGAGAACCAAGTCCAAGTAGTGCTTTGCTGATAGCCGCTACCCGCCGCTCCTTCTTTCTTACGGCGCAGCGTGGCATTTCCGGCAACGCCGCACCTGTGAAAGCTGATAGTCTGCCGCCGGAAACGGATGAGTTTCAGGAAATTGCCTATCTGCCGCGAATCATTCGTAAAGCAGAAGCCAAGTTGTTCGGCACGCTGGAGCCGCGTATCATGTACCCGGATGCGAAAGACCGCCAGTTCCTGCGTGAGCATGGCAACATCCACCCCAATGACTTTCTGCAGCTGGTATGGAGTACCCGCAGTGACCGACAGAAAATCATCACCGCCGTTCTGAATGCCATCCGCCAGCAGGACAGCCGTGAGGCTGCAGAACCAGCAGCCCCGGCGCAAACGGAACCCCGTCAGGAACAGCTTTCAAACGTATCTGATGAAACACCGTCACCCAAGCAAACCGAACTGAATCTTGGGTAAACCGAGCGACTGTTAACCATGAATCAAGAACCGTCACTTCACCCGGAAGAGGTCAGCACCGAGCCGCAGAGGATTGCGCTGGAGCGCATGTCGGCAGAGCTGGTACATAAGCTCAACGTCATGATAGCCGAACAGGAGGAACGTGTGCGTATCTTTGCCGAGCAGCATCACTCGCAATCACCCCTGCCCCAACACCCGGCACCGGAAATGCTACCGGAACCAACGGCAAGTCTCCGTTCTCAGGAATCCCCGCAGCAGCAACCGAAAAAGCCCTTGGTGGCTAAGTTCAAAGCACTCACCCGCCGAACAGTTCCGCCGTTGGTAACAGACTCACCGCTTGACCGTGAGCCGGAACTGCCGAATCCGCGCCCCATTCCGGCACTGACAGCTCCTCGCAAGTCGGAGTCGAACAAGGAGGAAGGCAGCATAGGCGTAGGCACCATCGTCACCTTCATCGTCATCATCCTCTTCCTGCTGAGAGCGTGTTCCTAACCCTTATCTCTTCTAATATATGACCAGACAGACACTTATCACACTGGCACTGGGAAGCTGCACACTGGGAATGCTTCCCGTTGCCTGTAACAACGACCGGAGCGATACCGAACAGGAGTCGGCAAAAGCACCAGCCATTCAGGTTTTCACCATCATCCAGAAAAAAGTTACCGACTACGGTGAATGGTTCGGCTACCTGAGGGGCAATAAAGAAACGGACATCCACCCCCGCGTGAGCGGGTTCCTCAAATCCCAGAATTACCGTGACGGGCAGTTCGTGAAAGAGGGAGATATTCTCTTCACCATTGAGGATGATTTGTTCAAAGCCCAACTTCGCCAGGCTCAGGCCAACCTGCAGGCATCTGAAGCCTCACTGGAAGCGGCGAAG
The DNA here is from genome assembly GCA_017398765.1 of Akkermansia sp. Lineage (GTDB taxonomy): Bacteria > Verrucomicrobiota > Verrucomicrobiia > Verrucomicrobiales > Akkermansiaceae > Akkermansia. Next base: position 16,611 of record JAFQEY010000048.1, on the reverse strand, counting down.
GCACAGCGGGAAAAAGCCGCTCTGGATGTGAAGCGCTATGAGCAGTTAGAGCCCAAGGCTGTCTCAGAAAAAGATTTGACAGATGCCCGCCAGAATCTGAAAGCTGCCGTGGCGAATGAAAAATCCGCGCAGGCCAGCGTGAATCAGATGAAAGCCGCCGTGAAGCAGGCTCAGATTAATCTGGACTACACGGTAATCAAGGCTCCGTACAACGGGGTAGCAGGTGCGGCACAGGCATCTCAGGGTGACATGGTATCCCCCGCTACCACCCTTGCCAACATCACTGCCGTCAACCCGATTCTGGTCAACTTCTCTGTTAACGGTAAGATGCTGCTGGATGCATTCCGTGACCACGGTAAACTTTCTACAGCTGAGACCGCCCCCCCCATCTACCTCATCACCGATGACGGAAAGGAATATCCCTATCCGGGCAAGTTCAAGGCCATGGAGAGCAAGGTGAGCGGCGACGGCACCATCAACTTTGAAGCCGAGTTCCCGAATCAGGATTTGACCCTGCGCGCCGGCATGTCCGTGCGCGTCAAACTGCCGCTCTCCGAGCATGAGGCTCTGCTGGTACCGCCAAGTGCCATCCGTCAGGTCATGCGCAACAACTTCATCATCGTGGTGGATAAAAACCGCGTCCCCCACATGGTGCCGGTGACCGTCGGCAAGAGCTACCCCATCTCCGTGCAGGAGGCAGACGGCTATCACTCCGAGCAAAAGCTCGTGGCCATCTCCGACTACGGCAGCACCAGCCTGAGTGAACTCTTCCGCCAATATGGCTACGACAAAGCCACGGAAGTGCCGGTAGTGGCAGACAAGGACAACGGCGTGCAAGCCATGAACATCTCCTCTGCCAACAGCCGACTGGGCAAGGATGAGAAACCTTCAACCATACAAACCACGGCATTCTCCTTCAAACCCGTGGCCGATGCGGCCATGATGAATCAACAACAGGAGAACAAGAAGCCCGCTGCTGATGCCAAAGCAACCCTGCCCCCCTTTGTGGTTAAAGTGCGGCCCATGATTCGGCAGGATGTGAAGGTGCAAAGCGAGTGGTTCGGCAAACTGCGCGGCGAGGAAGAAACGGACATCCGACCGCATGTGAGTGGCTTCCTCAAGAGCCAGGATTTCACGGACGGCAGCATGGTGAAGAAAGGAGATGTACTCTTCACCATTGACCCCGCCCCCTATCAGGCCGAAGTGGAACAGGCTGAAGCGAACCTCTCTGCCGCAAAGGCGGCCCGCGAGCAGGCTGACGCTGAACTGGCAAAAAACACCGTCAATTACGAACGACTGGAGCGTCTGAGCAAGGAAGCCCCCGGTGCCGTGTCTGACAAAAACGTGACAGATGCCGCCACCGCCGTCAAGACCGCCAAGGCAGCCCTGCTGAAGGCAGATGCCACCGTAGCACAGATGGAAGCAGCCCTGCAACTGGCACAAATCAATCTGGGCTACACCACCATAACCGCTCCGTTTGACGGTCGAATCGGTATCCGCAAACCCTCCATCGGCGCACTGGTATCCCCGCAGGATGCCGAACCGCTGGTCACGCTCTCCTCCGTCAATCCCATGCGGGTGGACTTTCAGGTGAGCGGCAAGAATGCCCTGAGAGGCTTCACCCGCTTCCGCAAGAACATGACCGCCGGCAATGGTCGCAAACGTGAGGATTTTGACCTGATTCTCAACGATGGCAGCACCTATCCCCACAAGGGCAGTATCATCAACTCCGACAACGCGCTGAACAAATCCACCGGCACGCTCACCGTCATCGGTCAGGTAGACAATGCCGAGGGGCTGCTGCGTTCCGGCATGCCCGTGCGTGTACGAGCCGGGCTGCAGGGCGGAGAAAACTCCATTCTGGTACCGGCACGAGCCCCGCTGAATTCAAAAGGCAAGGATTTGCTGGTGCTGCTGCGCCCGGACAACACACCGGACATGCTCCCCATCAGCAAGGGCGCACTTGTCAACGTTCCGGTGAAAGAGTCGGACGGCAAGGAAGTGCTGCAGCCCATGCAGGTGGTGGACGTAGACCGCCCGATGCTTAGCGCAGCCATTGCCGCCAAAGCCGGGGCACCGAGCACAGAAGCCATGGTGCTGGGCGGTGCCGGGGTAAAGGATTGGGGTGAGCTGCTGCTCAAGCAGAGCGGCGAGCCGGATTTCCGCACCCTGCTGGAAAAACAGAGCGGTGAAAAGTTCCCGGATGATGCCCCGCAACAGGCCCATGTGAAAGACTGGAAAGAGCTCTACCTGCGCAGGAGCGGAGCCCGCAGTTTCCGCGAGCTGGTGCTGGATAAAGCCGGTGCTAAGGATGAGCTGGATTTAATCGCCGCCGGACAGGGATTCAAGACACCCATGGAAATGATGCTCAAAGGCATGGGCTATGACAGTCTGGAATCCGCCCGCGTGGTGGCGGAAGGCTCTCTGATGGCCGCGCAGGCATACGGTGCCAATCTGGAAGCCGGAGCCCGTGTCAACAAGCTGACCCCGGTGGATTACCACTACAAGGCACCCACCACCGTGGTGGGTTCCGTAACTGCCGAATCCGAAAAGAAATAACCCCCTTATCTGTCTATGTCACCATTCTTCATCAAACACCCCATTATCGCGGCGGTTATCTCCATCGTCACCACCATGCTGGGTATCATCAGCATGCTGGCACTGCCCATCTCTCAATACCCGGACATTGCCCCCGTCACCATCTCCATGAGTGCCTCCTACCCGGGAGCAAACGCTCAGGAGGTGGCAGAATCCGTGGCAACCCCCATTGAGTTGCAGCTCTCCGGGCTGGAGGGTATGGACTACATGAACTCCACCTCCTCCAACAATGGTGCATGTAGCATCAACGTCGTATTCGAGCCCGGGACTGATGCCAACACGGCACAACAGCTCACCTACATGAAATACAGCCAGGCAACCTCCCAGCTGCCTGCCATGGTGTCCCAGATGGGTATCACCATCAAGCAGTCCTCCGGGCTGCCCATGATGCTGTATGCCATTGATTCCCCGCAGGGGTTCTTCTCCCCCATCGACCTGACAGGCTATGCCTACGTGAATCTGGTGGATCCGGTGAAGCGTGTGCAGGGCGTGGGCGACGTGATGGTGTTCGGTGCCCGCTATGCCGTGCGTATCTGGCTTGATTCCGAAAAGATGGCGCAGAAAGGCATCTCTGTCAACGAGGTGTACAACGCCGTCAACAGCCAGAACACCATCAACCCCGGCGGCTCTGTGGGCGCAGAACCCATGCCGGACGGGCAGGAGTTCACCTATACCATCCGCAACTCAGGGCGCATGACCAGCGTGCCGGAATTTGAAGACATCATTGTGCGCCAGACCGGTACTCAGGCCGTGAAGCTGCGCGACATCGCCACCGTGGAGCTGGGCACCCAGAGCTATTCCATAGCCAGCCGAGTGAACGGCAAACCGGCCATCTGTCTTGCCATCTATCAGGGCGCAGAGGCCAACGCCATCGACACCGTTGACCGCCTCAAAGCTCTCTTTGCCGAAAAAGAAAAGACCATGCCGGAAGGCATGCGCGGCTTCGTCTCTCTGGACTCCACCATATCCGTGCGTGACTCTATTGAGGAAATCATCCACACTCTGTTTGAGGCTCTGGTGCTGGTGGCTCTGGTGGTATTCATCTTCCTGCAGGGGTGGCGTGCCACACTTATTCCGCTCATTGCCGTGCCGGTATCACTGGTAACCACCTTCTGCTTCTTCCCGATTCTGGGCTTCTCTCTCAACACCATTTGTATGCTCGGCATGGTGCTGGCCATCGGTCTGGTGGTGGATGATGCCATCGTGGTGGTGGAAGCGGTGGAATCCCACATGGAAAACGGCATGACCGCCCGCCAGGCAACCTTTGCCGCCATGAAGGAAGTGAGCGGTCCCGTGATAGCCATTGCGCTGGTGCTGGCAGCGGTGTTCCTGCCCTCCGTGCTGCTGCCGGGTATCACCGGCACTCTCTTCCAGCAGTTTGCCGTCACCATCGCCATCTCGATGCTGATATCCGCCTTCAACGCGCTGACGCTCTCACCGGCACTCTCGGCCCTCCTGCTCAAGCCGAAGAAAGAGCACAAGTCCCTGTTGACTCCGCTCTACAACGTCTTCAACCGCAGCTATGATGCCGTGGCAACCAAATACTCCCAGTGCTGCCGCTTCCTCTGCCGCCACCTCATCATCTCTATCCCCCTGCTGGCACTTGTCTCTGCCGCCATTATCCCCGTGGCCAAGAAAGTGCCCGGCGGTTTCCTGCCGGCAGAAGACCAGGGCTTCCTCATCTGCGGTGTCATCATGAAGCCGGGTGTTTCCCTGCAGCGTGCTGCTGAACAGGCAAGCGTGGTGGAGAAAGTGGTCATGAAAGACCCGGCGGTGGAGTACATGACCTCCATCATCGGCATGAACCTCATGATTGGTGTGCAGACCACCAACGCCGCCACTTTCTTCTTCACCCTCAAGCCGTATGCTGACCGTCCGCTGATGGCGAACGGCGAAATTCCCACGGCAAACGATATTCAGAAACGCATCAACGGTGCGCTGGCCATGGCAGGTGCAGACGGTGTCACCTTTGTTGTTTCCCCGCCGGCCATCCCCGGCGTGGGCACGGGTAATGACATCTCATTCGTGCTGGAAGACACAGCCGGCCAGGGTGTAGCGGCTCTCTATGAGCAGGTGGTGAAACTGGAAAAGGCGCTGAATGCCGACCCGGCCATTGCCAAAGCCTCTGACATGATGCTGCCGGAGGTACCGCAGAAGAGCATCACCATCGACAAGGACAAGTGCCTTGCCATGGGGGTGGACTATGCCGGGGCCAACTCTCTGCTGCAATGCTTCAATGGCTCGCGCTTCGTGAACTACTACACCGAGTTTGGCCAGCAGTGGCAGGTGTACCTTCAGGCTGCAGGTGAAGACCGCTTCAACACTGACCAGATTGCCAACTTCTATGTGACCAACGCCAAGGGTGAGCAGGTTCCGCTCAGCACGCTGGTCACCATTGCAGATATTGCCGACACGGAGTTTGTGCAGCACAACAACAACTACAACTCCGGTAAAATCACCGTGGCTCCCGCACCGGACTACTCCACCGCTCAGGCCATGGAAGCCATTGAGAAGGTATTCAACAAGACCATGGACACCACCAAGTTCGCCATGGAATACATCGACATGAGCTTCCAGGAGAAGAAAGTGCAGGACGGTCTGGGGCTGGGCTCCATCTTTGCCCTCTCCGGTGTGTTTGCCTTCCTCATCATGGCGGCTCTTTATGAGAAATGGACGCTGCCGCTGGCCATCTTCCTGACCGTGCCCATCGCCGTGCTGGGAGCATTCGTCGGGCTGTGGATGTACGGCATAGAGCTGAACCTCTACGCCCAGATTGGTTTGGTGATGCTGGTGGGTCTTGCCGCCAAGAACGCGATTCTGATTGTGGAGTTTGCCGTGCTGCAGATGGAAAAGGGCATGAATCTGCTGGATGCCGCTGTGGAGGCTGCCCGCCTGCGCCTGCGACCGATTCTGATGACCTCTTTCGCCTTCATTCTGGGCTGCGTACCGCTGCTCACGGCTGCGGGCTCCGGCGCACTGGCCCGCAACTCCATCGGTGTGGTGGTGGTCATCGGCATGACGATTGCCACGGCTGTGGGTGTATTCTTCATCCCCTGCTCTTTCGTATTTGTGATGAAGCTCTTCCGCTCCCGGATTGAAAAGGCTCACCACGGGGCTGACCCGGATGAGGTCTACGCCTACGCGCGCCTGGAGGAAGCCGAAAATAACGAGCAGAAATAATTGCTACAGGGCGAATGTACCCGCACCTCTTTTCCGAGAAATCGGAGAAGAGGTGCTTTTTTATACGCACCATGCGGCAATTAAACATGGACAAAATCCTCCGCCCATGGTATAGGAATAAACAGATGAGGTTTTCTTGTGCCACACTTCTGCTGATGCTGAGTTCCGCTACCGCCGCGGAACCGGGCGAGATGGTGCAGCGGCAGAAACCACAGCACTGGGATATAGAAAGGCATTATATTCAGGCAAAGGCAACACTGGAAGACCCGAATAACAGTCATGTACAGAGTGTGCCCATGCTACTGGAAAACTGCATGAGAGCCGGGCACACAGACGCGTTCAACCTGCTGCTGAATGTATATGAAGGAAAGTTCAAGGGGCTTCCTGCCCGCCCGGAAAAGGCGTTCCAAACCGTTAAAGCCATTGCCGATGCCCCTACTCCACAATCTGACAATGGCAGAAACATGCAAAAAGAAGCCTGTTATCGGCTGGCTCTTTATCTGGAAAGAGGATTAGGCTGCAAAAAAAATGCCGAACAAGCATACATTAGCATGAAAAAAGCGGCGGAGCTGGGACTTTTAAAAGCCAGAGTGGAGCAATCCCGCTATCTGATGCGCGGGTTCGGGCACAAAAAAGAGGAACGTCGCGCATGGAAATTTTTGCGAATCGTAGCAGAGCAAGATCCGAAAACCCCCAATGTTTTCTACTATATGGGTACTATATGTTACGAGGGGCTGGGGCACCGACCGGATATGCAAAAAGCCCGCAAACTATACTCCATGGGGGCACGAATGGGAGATGCCAACTGTCTGAACAATCTGGCCGCCATGTACGAACGTGGGAAAGGAGTCTACCGCAGTGAAGAATTAGCACTGCTGCTCTACCGCAAAGCGGCCACTATGGGCAGCAAAGAAGCATCTGCAAACATGCAGAGACTCGCTTTCAAAGTCGGGCAAAAGCCGGAACGCAAATTCGAACGCCCGGCGATTATCCGCATCCGCAATGCCACGCATCGAGTTATTCTTTCCCTGCCTTTCTCTGACCACACCCGCTCCCGCATACGCGCCTGGATGCTCGGAAAGGAGCAGGCATCATGAACGCTCTCTCCGCCCGTAATGCTCTGGAATATGCCGCTGCAGCACTGGGGTTCTCCTCCTTGGGTGTCAGTGCCGCCCATGCCGACCAAGGCGAGGGCCTGGCAAAATGGCTTGCCGCCGGCATGCACGCCGACATGCTCTGGATGGAGCGGCACCTGCCCGCACGGCTCAACCCGGAACTGGTTTTGCCCGGGGTTCGCAGTATCATCATCCTCACCTATGAGTATGCCGGCTCTGACGCCCGCAGCTGCCCCGGCAGCATTGCTCGCTACGCGCAGGGAAATGACTACCACAAATTACTGGCAACCAAGCTGGCTGATTTGGACGAAACGTTGCAATTCTACGGGGGAAAGCAGCGTTGTTTTACTGATTCCGGCCCCGTGAGTGAGCGTTTCTTTGCCGCGCAGGCCGGGCTGGGGTGGATTGGACGAAACGGCTTGCTGATTCGCCCGGACAAAGGCTCCTATTGCTTTCTTGCCTCCATCCTGACCACCCTTGAATTGCCGACGGACGCACCAATGCCCAACCACTGCGGCAACTGTCACCGCTGCGAACAAGCCTGCCCCACCGGTGCTCTGCAAAACGGCTGTTGTGATTCCCGCCGATGTCTGGCATACTGGACTATTGAAAGCAAAGGGGCTGCAATGCCGCCGGACATTGCAGCAGCCGCGCAGAAGCGGCTGTACGGGTGCGATATCTGCCAGGAGGTCTGCCCATGGAATCAACTGCGCAGCAGCCGGAATCGCCGCATTGACCCGCATCTGCTCATGCCAGCTGCTCTGGTGTCCCTTCCCGCTGCGGAACTGGAAAAACTTCAGGGTGATTCGTTTGACAAATTCTTTTCGCAATCCCCCATCCGCCGCATCGGTTGCGAGCACCTGCGGCTCAACATCCGGCAAATGCAACAAAATTTTAATGACAATTTTTGAACCATCATATTTCCACCTGCGTCTGACCCAATAATCCATGACTGCTATTTTTACCATTCTCGCCCAATACGGGTACTACGACTACGGCTCAGCCTCCGGCGCGACAACAGGAGGATATGGGAGCATGACCATCATCGGTTTTCTGATTCTCATCGTAACCGGTATCATCGGTTACGCCGTTCAGAGTGCGTTGCAATCCAGCGTCCGTAAAAACTCAGCAATATCAGCTCCGATGACCGGTGCCGATGTGGCGCGGCTCATGCTGCAGCAAAACGGCATCACAGATGTTCAGGTCATCAGCACCCCCGGGCAGCTCACAGACCACTACAACCCTGTCAACAAAACAGTCAATCTGAGCGAAAACGTTTACAACTGTGCCACGGTCACCGCCATGGCTGTAGCTGCCCATGAATGCGGACACGCCGTTCAGCATGCCCGGGCCTACCCCTGGCTGGGTCTGCGTTCCTCACTGGTTCCCATGGTAAATATTGGCTCAAGGCTCGGGCAGATTGTGCTCATGCTTGGGTTGCTGCTGGTTGCATTTGGTGGGGGAACGACTGTTGCATGGATTGGGTTGGCACTGTTCGGCACCACCACCATCTTTGCGCTGGTTACTCTGCCGGTGGAGTTTGATGCCTCCCGGCGCGCACTCAATTGGCTTCAAAGCAGCGGTCTGGCAGACAGAGCCATGCACGGGCAGGCAGGAAACGCCTTGCACTGGGCAGCCATGACCTACGTAGCCGCAGCACTTTCCTCCCTTGCCATGCTGTTATATTATGCACTGATGCTATTGAACAGCAATCGGAGAGACTAATTCTCATGAACCGCCGAGCTCTTCTGGAAGAAGTGCGCCGCGCACTGGGTGGCACAGCCACCCCCATGGCAGCAGAGTTGGCTCTGGATGCCGTCATCCACTCCATTTCTGCCGGGTTGAAAGAAGACGGTGTTGTGCGGCTGGCTCATTTCGGCACGTTCGAACTCAGCCGCAAACAACCCCGGCATCTCACCTTGCCGCATAATGGGGAATCCCTCATCCTGCCGGAACGCACCGTTATTCGTTTCCGTCCCTCACCGGCAGGAAAACAGTCAGAATCCGAAAAAAACGCGTAACATGCCCGCAACATGACACCTGTTGGCTCCGGTACAGCGGTCAACACAAGAGGCTCGGGGCGCATCGTAAGTTTTATCTGCGAAATCAACGAGAACTCGTTTGTACAAATATTCTGCCATCTGAATGAAATTTTACATTGCCGACCAACGTATACTTTGATAGTATAGTTGAGCTGATGCAAACCTTAACGCAGACAGATTCTGATACACAGCTTTCCCGTCTGGAAGAACAGGCTGTTGAGCTCTCTCGCGAGCTCAACCGGGTTCAGACTCAAATTGCGGATATTCTCTATCGGGAAAATCACGCACAGCAAAGCTCCCGCTCAGCACCGCAGATATATCTGCCCCCGCTCCGCCCGTATGATCGTTTGCGCGCCAAATGGAATCTGGGCACCGGATTAGACATTCCTGAGTCTCCTGAAACGGTTGCGACTCCCGCTTCAGGCTCCCCCTCTGCTTATCTGAGGCTCTTCGGACTGTTGGCAGATGGTTCTCCGTGGGAATGCCGAATTCCGTTTGAGGAAATGGCACTGCGCGGCAGTATCACTCTCGGGCGAGACCCGGAGTCTGCTGACATCGCCATTCCCGATGAGGGAATCTCCCGAACCCATGTCCAAATTGCTCTTTCAGAACAGGGGCTGGAAGTGACCGATATGAACTCCACCAACGGTACAGCCATTAACGGACAACCATTCTCTCCCTACCAACCCGCCATGCTGCTGCTGAGTGGTGACACCCTGACCATGGGTGATGTTATCCTGCAGGCGGAAATCAATAAAAATACTCTCTAAAAACCACAACCGACAGCCATGATGACTCACAAAACACTTCTGAGCATTCTTCTCTCCGCTACCGGGTTATTATCCGCCGCCGAAGAAACGCCTTCGGCCAACTACCTTTGGTACAAGCAACCGGCCGGCATTAAAGCCATCACTCTGCCCTGGCAGCCTGCCCATGCTCCCAACGGAAAGCTTTTTCACAACCTCCCGGCAAAACCGGCGAAAGACCACTGGGAATCCCAGACTCTGCCTGTGGGTAACGGCCGCATCGGCGGCACGATATTCGGCGGCGACCACATCGACCGAGTCAATCTGAACGAGGTCAGTTTCTGGTCCGGCGGCCCCAACCTGCCCGGCAACGGCATCGGCTACAAATACGGGCCTTTGTCCGGCAAGGATGAGTTTGGCAGCTACCAGCCTTTCGGAAACCTTTATGTAGAGTTCAATCTGCCGGAAGCACAATCAGAGAACTTTACCCGCAGTCTGGATTTGCGGGACGGCATTGCACGGGTAAAATTCACCAACGGCGGTGTCACCCACTCACGAGAATGTTTCGTGAGCGCACCGGATCAGGTGCTGGTATACACGGCTACGGCAGATAAACCCAACAGTATCTCTGCCAACATTGCCCTGCTCCCATATCACACGGCTTCTATCAGTGCCGGGAAAAACAGTATCACCATGTTCGGCACCCTGAACAACGGGCAGCAGTTTGAAGGCATATTGCAGGTGCGCGTCAAAGGCGGCAGCATCATCAAACACGGAAAAGGCGGAAAACTGAACGTATCCTATTCCGGCAAACATGATGATGCCGCCTCCAATCGGCCGGATGCCATGCAGCCCACATTCGATGCCCATACTGCGCCCTATCTGGAGGTAAAGGAGGCCACATCCATCGAAATTATCATCACCATGGCTACGGACTATGCCATGGACTACGCAAAAAACTGGAAAGGCACCGCCCCGAAGCTCCGTAACTCCTCCATCCTGAAAAAAATTGCCAAAAAATCTACGGAGAAAATACGGCAATCTCACATCAGCAACTATCAAAAGCTCTATAACAGGCTGGAACTGAAGCTCGGCAAAACAGCAGCAGATATTGCAGCCCTGCCCACGGATGCGCGTCTGGCGGCGTTCCGGAAATCCCAAAACGACCCCGAATTGGCAGAAACCATCTACCAGTACGGGCGATACGTTCTCATCAGCGGGTCACGCCCGGGCAACCTCCCGGTCAACCTGCAAGGTATCTGGAATGACAAGGTACACGCGCCCTGGGCATGCGATTATCACAACAACATCAATCTCCAGATGTGCTACTGGGGGGCTGAGGTAGCCAACCTCAGCGAGTGCCACATGCCTTTCCTGGACTTTATCCGTGCCATGGAGCAGCCGCTCAGCGAAATGACCCGTAAACATTTCGGTGAAGACATCGAGGGCTGGACAACCCGTATCTCCCAGAACCCCTGGGGCGGCGGTGGTTGGACACACTGGAACCCCCCGGTGAATGCATGGTATGCTCTGCATCTGTGGGATCACTATACCTACACCCATAACAAAAAATACCTCAAGGAGCACGCCTACCCCATTTTACGCAACATCTGCCGCTTCTGGGAAACCAGTTTGAAAGAGCTCGGGCCGGAGGGTGAAGGGCTGACCAGCACGCCCAAGGGCAGTAAAACGCCCCAGCCCCTCACGGCGGCTGAGTATCCTGAACTCAGGGAACTGAAAAAGGGCACGCTGGTCTCTCCGGAAGGCTGGTCACACGAGTGGGGCCCCGTGGAGGACGGCTGTGCGCATGACCAGCAGCTCATCCGAGAGCTCTTCGATATCACCGCCAAGGCAGCCGCCATCCTCAACACGGATTCCGCTTGGATTAAGGAACTGAAGAAAAAACGTGCGCGTCTGGCTCCGGATCGCATCGGCAGTGGTGGCTACCTTCAAGAGTGGATTGTAGATCGCCCGAACATGGTTACCGGGCAGCGTCACACCTCGCACCTCATCGGCGTATTCCCCGGCTCCACCATCACCATGGACGGCACACCCGATTTGGCCAAAGCCGCCATGAAAAGTCTGGAACTGCGCGGTCTGAGCAATGATAACCGCCGCAGCTGGACCTGGCCGTGGCGCACGGCACTCTGGGCACGATTCCGCGAAAAGGAACAGGCCTACAGCATGGTCTGCCACTACATCAATTACAACGTGCTGGACAATCTCTTCGGCAATCATCCGCCCATGCAGATGGACGGGACGTTCGGCATGACTGCCGGTATCAGTGAAATGCTGATTCAGAGCCACGGAGACCGCATTATCCTCCTGCCCGCACTGCCGGAACAGTGGGCAAACGGCTCCGTTAAAGGCATACGTGCACGCGGCAATATCAGTGTCACCATGTCATGGGAAAACGGTCAGGTGAGCTCATACTCTCTCACTACAACAGATGAGAAACCTCAAAAGGTTACTGTAATTGTCAATGGTCAGGAGACTACGATAACACCCGGTACGGTCCCTGGCAAAAAAGTGAAGAAAAAGGTAAAATAAATGCTGTAATAAAAGCCGCGCCACCGCATGCTTTTTGAGCGCAAACCACTGACGCCGCAGGGGCGGATGCAGACTCTCGAATCCATCTTCGAGCAGGTGGCACGCCGACCGGGAGAAACGCCCGCCGTCGGGCGGGTTCCCCTGCGCGCACTGGAGGCATACGGTGATTTTGAAACCCACTTGCGCTATGTGCTGGAGGCCAATGCTGCAACCGCCGGCAGAGAGCGGCGTTCCACCATACGCCGCGTAGAGCGTGCACTCAACACACTGCCGGATGCCCTGCTGACCAGTCTCCCCGCAGGACCGGATAACAACTGGCTTTGCTTCTTCCGCCAACTGGTTCAGTTTCACCGTCTGCTGACAGAAGCAGAAATCGGTCTGGAGCAGGAAGATTACACCAACATCGTACTCAAAATGGTTCAGCTGGCAGAAGCCGTGTCGGAGTGTTCATCTGTCACAGTCAACGCAGCATCCATGTTTGCCCTGCTGCTGCTTCAAGTGGAACTACACCACCAACACCCGCACCGCAGACGCGCTTCCCGACGAAAAAAAAGCACTGAAAAAAAGAGAAAAAAACTCACTCCCCGGCAGAAGAAGGCTCCGGAGCCGGCGCGGGAAGAGGCTGAGCAAAATTAAGTGTTTGCAGGCATCGGGCAGCCATCGTATTCCCCTGCTCCGCCGCACGCTCAAACCACGCCCGGGACACCGGGCGATTCATCGGCATTCCCAGACCATGGTACAAAGCAATGGCCAGTTTCAACTGAGCGCGAACCTCCCCCCCCTCTGCGGCAAGCTGCAGGCGGGCGTTTGATTCCGCCAAAGCCACACGCTTTTCCGATTCACTCAGCTCACGCTTCTTCACTTCCGCTCCGGCAGCGGGTTTACGGTATCGAGGCTCCGCCAGCACACCGCATCCGCGCAGCATCTGCGGCACCAGCATCAGCGCAGCCATGGCATAAAAGACAATCATGCTCCACACCCCCACCGGTCGCGTCACCCGCCGCAACAAGAACGGGCGTCTGCGCACGGCCCCGGCATGGCGTTCCTCCCCGGCGCGGCGAGCTCTTCCGTGGCGGGTAGACACGCGTATCCGCCGCTGCATGGAGGCCAGCTCAGGCGCATCCGCATAGCGGCGCATGCGCTCCAGCCGTTCGTCATAATCCCGGCGGCGCAACTCATTCCCCAGCGTGCGGTATGCCTCTGCTACCAGCTTAAAACGTTCCTCCGCCACCGGGTCTCCCCCATTGCAATCCGGGTGAAAGCGGCGTGCCTGGCGGTAATAGGCCAGCTTAATTGCTGCCGGGCGAGCTGTTGGCTCCACATCAAGTATTTGGTAATAATCAGGACGCATCGGGTAAAAATCTAAGGTAATGTTGCTCAGTAAATCGATGCAGCGTCATCTGCGGGTTCCAGCCTAACCGCCGCAATCGGGAACAATCCACCCGGCGGTCAGACAAACCGCGGCGGGAAACAGGCGCACACTTCACCGACTGAGGAATACCCGTTACCGCCGCCAGCATGGCATAAACCGAATCCCGGCTCGCACTCTCACCGCTTGCATTGTAACAAGCGGACGGTGCAAACGTAACCAGGCGCAGTGCTGACAAGGCATCCTGCACGCTCAGGTAATTCAGCATGCGTTTTCCGCACCCCGGCAGGCAGGGCTCCCCGGCCAGATGCCGCCGCAGCACCTCACAGCGACGCTCGGAATACAGAGGCACCAACCGCAACACGACGCCCCCGTGACTAAGAACCGCCTGCTCAGTCTCCAGAAGCACTTGTGCTCGCGCCGTCGGGGCTACCGGCAAGGTCTCCTCCCTCACCACACCGTTGGCTGAACCATACACAGAAACAGAGGAGCAGAACACAAGCCTCGCGGCAGGAACTACGTTTTGCAACGCTGCAACCACCTCAGTATATGTCCGCCGATACGCCTCGGTGCCACCTCCGCCCGTTGCCTGGCAGCAGTACACCACCTGCGGCACAAGCTGCGACAATGCACACCGCAGTACCGCCTCCTCAGCTGCATCACCCTCCACTTCGGCAGAGGCCGCCGCATCCAGCGTCAGGACACGTGCACCGTCCCTGCGCAAATTCTCACTCAATGCCTGCCCCAGCAACCCGTTACCGACCACCCAGCAATCTGGCAGGGGCGTTGCTAGCTGCGGTGTTTCCATATCAACTCTGCCAATTCTAAATCTCCGGGCAGTGTTATCTTGAGGTTGGCACCCACCTGCACCAGACGCGTCGCCACGCCTATGCTTTCCACAGCACTGACTTCATCAGTGACAACCAGGCCCTGCTCAGCTACGTGTCGATATGCTCTCAGCAGCAGCTCCTTCCTGAAAATCTGCGGTGTTTCCATACCCCACAGATTTTCCCGGCTCACCGGCTCCGGCAAAGAAAAGCCACAGGAATCCGCCCGCTTAAGGGTATCCACCACCGGGTGAGCACAAGCTGCTGCCCCTGTCTCCTCTGCCGCTGCCAGACAGGCACGAATCCCCTCCGGCGTAACCAGAGGGCGCGCACCGTCATGCACCGCCACCATCTGCGTGCCCGCCGGCAATGCCGCCACTCCTGCCGCCACGGACTCCTGGCGCTCTGCTCCTCCATCCACCCGCACCAAGGGCACAGGAAACGCGGCTGAGTCAAGCCCCGTTTCCTCCCAACGTGAGAGCGGACACACCACCACCACTGCAGATGCTCCGGCTGCCACAAACGCATCCACACTGCGGCGCAGCACCGGCACCCCGTCCAAGTGGGCGGCTAGCTTGTCAAACCCGGCGCGGCGGGAACTTCCGGCTGCTACGATGACGGCACTGAACATGTCGCTTCTTAAACTGGGTTACCAAATCAATTCAGACGAGCACCGACCAGACGAGACAACACCTTGCCGGGGGCTCGGCCCTCCGTACGAGCCTGCATTTCTTTCATCACTCGGCCCATATCTTTCTTAGTCTCAGCACCAAGCTCGGCTATCACAGCCTCCAGAATCGGCAGAATCTCATCCTCCGCCATTTCTTTCGGCAGGAAAGATGCCAGCACTTCCATCTCCGCACGCTCCTTGCTCACCTGGTCATCACGCCCGGCCTGAGCGTAGAGAGCAATCGCATCCTCTCGTTGTTTTATTTGCTTACGCACCACATTCTGGGCTTCCGTCAGCGGCAGCTCCTCATGCACGTTTCCGCGTGCCACCTGTGCATTCTGCAATGCGGCTTTCAATCCGCGCAAAGCCCCAAGTGCCACGGTATCCTTGCTGCGCATAGCTGTCTTCATCCCCTCCGTAATCTGCTCATAAATCGTACTCATACTCTTTCATTCAAGCACAACTTCCTCACAAACTCAAGCCGCAATCCCGTCAATCAGCATTTTCGTCCCGCTTTCCGCATTGTCTTGACTTACCGTATACGCTCTGCTACATTGACAGCATGAGAGATTACTTCAATCCGGCGGTTCTGTTGGGCGTGGTCGGGCTGTTCGCTTGGGGAATGGCTGACGGTGACAATGCCGGGCTATGGGCTCTGGCGATATGTGTGTCTGCTTTTCTGGTCAATGCTGCGCTGAGTCTGGCACGTATGCTGGCACACCGCCCGGTGCTCATGGGTGTTGTATGGGCTGCGGCATACCTCATTCTGAGCTCCTGCGCATGGGTCATGCTCCAATCCCCCCAATCTGATATATATGAAGAAGAAAAAGAGGCTCTGCAGCTTCGGCTGACTGAGTGGAAGGAACTGGGCTATTCGCCTTTCGCCTCTCCACAGCAGGAGCAGGATTGTCTGGTCGTGCTCGCAGCCGGGCTGGGAAAAGGCAAATTACTGCGGGAGTTACTGAAACTGCCGGAAGCCCGGCAGAACATCGGCGTGCTGCAACTTGCCGCCGCCTCTGCCGTAGAAAACGGCCAGAAACACTCCCTGCAACTTCTCCTGGATTTTGGAGTTTCTGCTGATTCCTCGGCGCAGGGAAGCTCCTTGATTAGCACCGCGGTCATCAATGGCAGGCACGATATAGCAGAACTTCTGCTGATGGCAGGGGCTCAGCCTGATTCTCCCGATGCGGAGGGAATTCCCCCTATCATGCACGCTGTTATCAATAATGATTTACCAACCGCCAGACTGCTCATGCAATACGGTGCAGATGCCTCTCGAAAAGCTCCGAACGGCAGAGGCGCTCACAGCTGCTCCCGATCGGAAGAAATGGACGCCATTCTGAACAAACAATCCTGACATTCTGCACCCCTGGGTCAGGGCAAACGCATTGGAGTAGTGTCATGCAAAGCGGGTCATACAAATACAGACTTAAGGACCTCTAAAGCAAAGTCTTCCTGCAAGGCTGCCTTGAACTTCATAGAGCGATAGGATAACTTAGTAGGATGAGTATCTT
>JAFQEY010000047.1 GCA_017398765.1 Akkermansia sp. | reverse complement strand
TACTTACTATTTGAGCAGTACTGGGGCGACAACGAACTCATCCAAGCCAGGAGCTCATTGCAGCTAACACTGAGCTCCTGCTCCGGCGAGGTGATTATATCACTCCTCGCACATATACTACCAGAATTTATCAATTGAGGGCGTCAATCATCGTGGCCAACATACCGTTGGGAGAGATATCACCAACCCGGACTTCCTGCGCCTGCCGAAGTACATATTCATTGCACCATGTTGCCACTTTTTTATTCAATCGTGAACCACTCGGTTGTGGTGAGATGAACAAGATTCTCTTTTCCTGCAAGGCTAACTTCTGGTCAGCGGTCAGTTCCTCCTCCGGAGGTATCCCCTGAGGGCACACATGAATGACTCTTCTCATTTTCGCCAAGGCGCGGTGAAGCACCTCTCGTTCCTGCGCACTTGTAAAGGTTGAAATCAGCACCGCATCCTCACCGAGCGGGACAGAAGTCCCGCGCTTCAACGCCTCTACGCATCGAGGCGCGAGAGCAGATGCCGGAAATCCCTGCGATGCCACAAAAGCAAGCTTCGGACAATTCAGAAGCCCCTCTACCCCCAGCATATGCGCTGTCACTGTACCCCAACGGTCTCGGGACCAATTTCGCGGATTATCGCGGATGTAGCACTCATAGTGCCGAAACTCATCTTCGCTTGAAATCAAATCGTCCCAATAATCGAATTGCCACAGATGCTCACCGATGTCCGGCACGAGGCCGTCGCGTTTCATCTTACCGTACAAAAACGCCGTCGCGCCCTTGAAACGGCCAACAAGAAAACCGAGATGGTTTTCCTTGTTTGTCGGTTTGCGTCTGATGATGATAATCGCGTGGACATGATTGGGCATAATCACATGCTCACCCAGCACCATCTCGGGGTACTTGAGCGGCAGCTCCTCAAGTATCTGCTTCACCCCTTCACCCAGTTCATTCAAAACGCTTTTATCGCCTATAATTGCCCCCAATACGGACATATTGTGTGCAACTTGAATCGTCACAAAAAATCGCCCCTTTCCGTAGTCGATATTTTTGTTCCGAAGAGATTGATGAAAACGCTTTTTCAGCATATCAAGGTCCTGTCATCATAGAGAAAGCCAGCTTTTTCTTCCGACCAGATCGGGAAAGGATGTGCTACTCCTCCACCTCGTCGGCGTCGGAGAGTTTGAGGCGTTTGGAGGGGGAGATGCCCATCTGGCGGAGGTCGTCCAGCTGGCGAGCGTAGTTGCCGCGGCCGCGGTAGAGCTGATCGCAGGCTTTGGAGTAGGCGTTCTGTGCCTGTTCGAGGCCTTTGCCGACTTTTTCCAGGCTGTCCTGAACGAGGCACATTTTGTCGTAGAGCTTAGTGGCGCGGTCAAAGATTTTCTCGACGTTGCGGGTCTGGCGTTCTTTTTGCCAGAGGTTGTAGGCAAGCTGCAGAGCCATCAGCAGGTTGGTGGGGCTGATGAGGATGATGCGGCGGCGGTAGGCCTCCATGGGCAGATCCGGGCTGTGTTGCAGGGCGGCCATGTAGGAGGCTTCGTTGGGCATGAACATGAGCACGTAGCTGATGGTGCCCTCTACGATGGAGGAGTAATCCTTGCCGGCCAGTTCTTCGATGTGTTTGCGGATGGAGGCCACGTGGGCATCGAGGTGGTTTTTCCGGTCTTCATCCTTTTCCGCAGCGGCGTACAGGGCGTAGGCGGTGAGCGATACTTTGGAGTCCACCACGACACAGCGGGCATCCGGGAAGCGAATAACGACGTCCGGGCGCACGTCGCGGCCGTCCTCGGTCTTGTGGTTTTCCTGCACGAAGTATTCCTCGCCCTTGCGGAGGCCGGATTCCTCCAGCATGCGCTCGAGTATCATCTCTCCCCAATCGCCCTGTTTCTTGGTGTTGCCACGGAGGGCAAGCGTGAGGTTCTGCGCATCGTGCCCCAGGCTCTCCGTCTTTTCCATCATGAGCTTGATGGCAGATTCCAGCGAGGCTTTGTTGCCGGCGGCGGTTTCGTTGGTGTGCGTGACGGCTTTGCCGAGGTTCTCCAGCTGTTCGCGCAGCGGCTTGAGCAGGCCGTCCATGCTCTCGCGGTTCGTGTCCTTGAGCTTGCCGGCGTTCTGCTCCATGATTTCGCCGGCCAGGTTGCGGAACTGGGCAAAATGCTTATCCTGCATTTCCTTTATTTTGCCGGCTTCCTCCTGCCGGTGCTGCTGCTCTTTTTCCAGCGCGGTGCGGCTGCGCTCCAGCGCGGTGAGGGCCTCTGTATGCTCTGCCTGCAGGCGGCGGTGCTGCTCCCGCAGCTCCTCATGGCGGGAGGCTTCCTCCTGATAGCGCTTTTGCTCGCCCTCCAGCGCGGACTTGTGGCGCTCCAGAGCGCTCAGCGTGCGGGTATACTCCCCTTGCAGGCGCGAGAAATCATCCCGCAGGGTTGCGGTCTGGGCCGACTCCGCCTCTCTCAGCTGCTGCAGCCCGGAGAGTTCCACGCGCAGGCGCTCTGTCTCCATCTGCGCCTCTGCCAGCCGCTGCACACTCCGAAGCCGAGACACAAAAAAGCCCAATGCCCCGCCAACAACAAAAAAAACTACGCACCAAATCTCCGTCATCATCTCAGAAGGTTAAAATTTACCAAGCCAGAATCAGCCCGGAGCCATAGTAAACGGTTTCCCGCACGAGGTCAAGGGGAAAGACGAATGGAATGACGAAGGACGAGTTACGATTGACGAATGGGAAGGACGTTCAGGGCCGGCGACACATTGTTCTTGTTAACCTTTTCCCCGGCGTTTACGTTTGGCTCTGCACAAATCGCACTCACACAGATTATTAGAAGTGTAGTGGTTAAAGCCAACGATATCGGAACCTATTTTATCAGCCCTTGCTTTTATGGGTAGATAAAGAGCACTATCAGCCGAATCATAGTAACGACGAACAGCGTAAGCACAGCAATCTGCAATTTGCACCATGTTGGTATGATTACTGCTAACAAAAAGGGGAGTTTCGATAATGTGCTTAATTTCAGATTTGAATGTTCCCCAGCGATGATATCGCTTCATGTTGCAAACATGAGAGGCTGTCACGGACTCACATTCATCATGAATCAGCAAGCCATACTCTTTCTGCTCACTTGAAATATGCGAAAGGTATTTTTCAATTCGGGTCACAATGCGTTCAAAAGCCTGCGACTCCGGAGTCAAATCAGGCTTGGGCGGGTGATAATCCGTCTTGTCTATCACCTCGGCAAATATACGCACGTAAGACCACCCCTTGATCTTTGTAACTAAATCGAATATGAAGCGTTCGCGTTCTGAATACGTCAAATGTATATAAGCCTCGGTATTTTTGTAGATTTTTTTGAGACTCTTTAAGGCCTGCGCGGATTTATTAGCCTTATAGTTTTGAATCTTCTGCTCACGCACCCGAATCACAGCCTGCCGACGTTCCTCGTGAGACATGGACTCAAACCCGTCAATCTCTTGTTGCTCCCGATACGAGCGCAACATCCATGCTGTGTGAATTTCGGCTTGGAGTAAATTGTATGAAGCTTTCAGTTGATTAATCGCTTTATCGCAGGACGTCCACTTTTCGATAGGAATTCCGACAGCGACCAAAACATAGCTGTCTGACGAGCCCGAAAGTTCGGGATTACCTGATTCATCAAGGTAAAAGAGCTTCATGTGGAGAGACGAAAAAAGGAGCGCCCGGGGTAGCTTCTTTCAAGCGGCGGGGTGCCAGAGCATCCCTTCCCAGGCGCAAGATAATTGTAGCAACTTTGAACGGAATGTCAAGTCATATTCAAAAACAGAATTGGAGCAACCCATACATGTCCCAAAGATTTGAGACATGTGGATTTACGAATAACGAATTACTATTTACAAGTTAAAAGTAAGCGGTTTACGCAGATACCGGAATAAACGAACACTTCCTGCAATGAGTGGGCTGCATGATACTCCAGTTCCATGTATATTTGACAAATTGCTCCGATTTTTAGTGTATAATGGATATTTTTCGCCAACACTTTGGGACTCATGTGTTGGCGCAATTGAGGAGTCGCAGCAACCCGAAAGAAGAATGGAATGACGAAGGACGAGTTACGATTGGCGAATTCGCATTTTGGCACGAAAAATGCGTGGTGAACCAGTTTTTGCCTTGAAACGGCTGCTGTGTGCGGGTAGAATGGGGGCAGAAACAAGACTTCGGTCTATATTCCCCTATAACATCATGAAAACACTCATCACGAATGCACACATCATCTCCCCCGGCATTGACATTGTCGGCGGGTCCGTCCTCATTGACGGCAAGCGCATTGCTGCCGTGCTGATGCCCGGTGAAACGGCTGAGGCCGACACGGTCATTGATGCCGGCGGCAACATGCTGATGCCCGGCTTCATCGACATCCACTCCCATGGTGCCGGTGGTTGCGACACCTGCGACTGCAAGGTGGAGAGCATCCGCACTATCGCTGACTACAAGATGAAGGAGGGTGTGACCACCTGGCTGCCCACCACCCTGACGCTGGGCACCAACACGCTGGCCGATGTCTGCCGCTGTGTGAAGGAGTATGCCGAATCCCCCAATGGCTCCAAGACCCCGGGTGTGCACCTGGAGGGGCCCTACATCAATCCCCGCCAGTGCGGTGCCCAGAACCCCGCTTTCGTGCGCGAGGCCGATTATGAGGAAGTGAGCATGCTCAATGATATTTATCCGGTGAAGCTCATCTCCATGGCTCCGGAGATGCCCGGCGCGGTGGACTTCATCGCCAAGGCCAGCGCTGCGGGTATCACCTGCTCTGCCGGTCACTCTGCCGCCGGTTATGCCGACTTCATGAAGGCCAAGGCCGCCGGTCTGAAGCACCTGACGCACTTCTGCAACCAGATGAGCCCGCAGCACCACCGCGAAATCGGTCTGGTGGGTGCCGGCATGCTTGACCAGGATATCCTCATCGAGGTTATCTGCGACAAGATTCACCTGTGCGCCGATATGCTCAAGCTGACCTTCCAGAACAAGAACATCTCCCAGATGATTATGGTGACGGACTCTCTGGCATGCTCCTGGATGCCGGACGGCCCCGGCCAGCTGGGCGGTCTGCCCATCATTGTGAAGGGCGGTGTGGCTCGTCTGGAATCCGGCAATCTGGCCGGCTCTACCCTGCGCTATGCCAAGGGTCTGCGCAATGTGCAGGAGCTCACCGGCAAGCCGCTCAGCGAGCTGGTGAAGGCAACCTCTTACAACCAGGCTCGCTCTCTGGGTCTGTATGACCTCGGTAAGATTGAGCCCGGCTACACGGCTGACCTCGTCCTGCTGGACGGCGAGTACGATGTGCTCAAGACCATCATTGACGGCGAGCTTCGCTACGAGGCCTGATACTGACCACCTCACCGCGGGCGGGGAGCCCCCCGGAGCTTTCCCCGCCCGCTTTTTCACTCAGACAAACTGCTCACAATTGCCATGTTAATATCACCGCTAGCAAAGAAGATGTGTTCCAAAATGGGCATCGACCCCGTTACCCTGCGCGGTCACGGGCCGAGGGGGCGTATCATGGCGGCAGATGTCACAACCCCTGCCCCACGCAGCAAGGGAGAAACCACCAAGGCAGACAAGATACTGGGTATCACCCGCCCGGAAAAAGACGGCTTTCATGTATTTGATGACGAAGCAGATATGACCGCACTGGCAGCCATCAGCATGCCGATTGCCGTGCAGTGCGAAAAGCTGATGGAAAAACGTTACTCGCTCTTTGACTACATCGTCCGAGCAGTGGTGCGCGCCTGCACCTCTTTTCCTGAGTGGATGGATGCGGACGGCAATGTCAACGTGCTGCTTTTTGAAGAATGCGGCAAAAAGGTGGCAGCCATCTCTAACGCAGCCCGAAAAACAATCTACAAACTCTCCCGGGAAATAGCACAATCTCCCACCATGCCGGAGGGCTTTACCCCCCACATCATCATCTGCGACACTAAAACCAGCCGCGACCGCGTAGCGGAAATTGTAGCGGAAGGGACACGACCCGCGTTTGCCTTAGTTATCCGCGGCAACACACCAAAGGAAGATATACGCGCCGGATATGAAGCTATCAGCAGCTTCTGCCTGAAATACACCTTTTATGCAGCCTCCACCATGAGCCAGCAAGTCGCAGGGCGCGTTGCTGCGCGGCTCAAATCCCTGCTCTACAACCCTGTGAGCCTGCTGCTCATTCAAAACTGACCATTTTTGTCCCGCTCTGTACCCCAATTTGGCTCAGAAAGTTTAATTTCAAAATTGACTTAGTGAGCCGGATGAGGCATAATATCAACATAACTTAAACTTCTGCCATGTCGTTCAAAATTCAGAATGTCGAAATTGGTGGCGAAACGCCATTCTTCCTGCTGGGTCCCTGCTCGCTGGAGAATGAGGATTTTGCCTGGGAAATGGCGCGCTCCATCAAGGAGATATGCGCCCGCGTGGGTGTTCCTTTCATTTTCAAGGCATCCTATGACAAAGCTAACCGCACCAGCGTGAAGAGCTTCCGTGGGCCGGGCATTCAGGAAGGCTGCCGCATCCTCTCCGAAATCGGCAAGGAGCTGCAAGTGCCTGTGGTGACCGACGTTCACACGGAAGACCAGGCTGAGTATGCTGCCCAATTCGTGGATTTGCTGCAGGTACCGGCCTTCCTGAGCCGCCAGAGCGATTTGCTGGAAGCCTGTGCCAAGACCGGGCGGCCTGTCAACGTGAAGAAGGGACAATTTCTTGCTCCCTGGGATTGCAAGAACATCTGCGAAAAGATGGTAGCATTCGGCTGTGAACAATTCATGCTCTGCGAACGCGGCACCAGCTTCGGTTACAACAATCTGGTGGTGGACATGCGCGGCATGTACTGGATGAAGCAGTTCGGCTACCCCGTGGTGTTTGATGCCACCCACTCCGTACAACGCCCCGGCGGTCTGGGGGGAGCCACCGGCGGCGACCGCGACCTGGCCCCCGTGCTGGCGAACGCGGCCATGGCCGTGGGTATCGACGGCGTATTCATGGAGGTACACAAAGATCCGGACAACGCTATGAGCGATGGTCCCAACCAGGTGTACCTGCATGATTTGGAGCGTATCCTGACCAACCTGATGCTGGTGCGCAAGGCTTACGCGCAGATGAGCTGAACACCCCAACACCGCATCTTCTCGTGAAACACCTGCCGACAGCCGCTGCCGCCGTCATGATATGCGCTGCTGCACACGCGCAACTGCCATCCGACGCCGTGGGACCGGGAGAATTTCCCGGCTTGCAGCTGCTGCCGGTGGGGAGTGTCATCAAAGGCATTACTGTACCCCGCTATGAAGCACACAAAGTGGCGGCAGTGATGCGAGCTGCAGAAATGACTGTAGCCTCCCGCACCACAGTGCAACTGCAAAAAGTTGTGGTAAATCTCTACGACGGGAAAGGAGCTGTTACAGTGGGCAAAGCCCCCGGCGTGGAATACGATTTCACCACCAAACACGCTTTCACTACCGGACGCGTCACTCTGGCAGATGACAGATTCACGGCAGAAGGAGCAAAAGCACTCTACCACAGCGCAACGCAACGCGGCATTCTCATAGGCCCGGTGCGCACCACCATTTCCGCCCAGCAGCTCAACAAGACCAGGAAATAAAGCACATGAAGCGTCTCACCGCCCTCACGGTCATACTCACACCCACCGTCTATGCAGCAGACATTTCCGGGACTGCGGGACTGCCCCATGACATTGAATCTGCCCGCAGCATTGTTTACAGTTGGGAGGAGGCAACTAGCGGCATAGCTAAGGAGCTGCAGTTTTTCCACTCCTCTCTTCCGCAAATCGGCAACTCAACAGAGTTACCGGAATCAGAAAACGGAGATGCCGTCATCGTTTGCGACAGAGGCATGCTGTTCGATGCCAAAACGTCGCGTATGGTGTACATAGGCAACGTGCGCATGCGAGACTCCCGCCTGACGCTACGCGCCCGCGATGCCCTGTACCTGCGGTTGGAAGAACTGAAAAGCGAGCCAACGGAAAAAGAACCGCACCCGCAGCCACAGAAAGAGGTAGAGAAAACACCCACGGTTGCCCCGGAGAAAGGAGCAGCGAACGCTTCTGCCTCATCTGAAACAATATCCAAAAGCACCGGCACCGAGACAAGCGAACAGGGAGAGACTGAGCTTCCCCTTCATATCGAGACCTGCTGTGCTGAAGCCAATGTGGTTGACAATCGCATCATCCTCTACTCTCCTGCCGGGGCAAAAGCCATTGTTCTGACTCGGGGGGAAGATGTACTGCGCGCTGTACCGACCGCAGATTCTCCTGCGTACATGCTTGCAGATGCCGAGGGGAATGTTCTTATTGAAGCCGCCGACATCTACCTCTCCTACACCCACCCGGAGAAAGGGAAATCCACCGTCAGTGCAAAAGGTGGGCCGGTATACTACCACGCAGCAAACAACACACTCTATCTCAGTGGTGACATTCAGCTCACACACCCGGACGGGAACCTGAGCTGCACGGAGTCTCTCTGTCTGGTAATGACTCCGGCAGAAAACCCGGCTCCGGTCAAATCCGGATTCATGAGCCAATTCACCGGCATGCGCTTTTCCGGCATCAGCATGGCAACAGCCAAGGGAAATGTGGTTGCCGAAACGAACGGGGTGAATGGCAGCAACCCCGGTACGGCACAGGGAGATGTACTTGTTTACAATGGCAACACCGGGGATTGCAGCATCACCGGTAAAAACAGCAGACTTACTTATGGTGAGCACAACAGCATCTTTGCCAATGAGGGAATCTACCTGCTCGCCAACGGCGATATTGAGCTGCGCGGTACCAACATCCACGGCACTTATGAACGCCCGGCTCAGAAAAAAGAAACTGCCACCGTACAAGGTTCATTCCGGGCTGGTGGCAATATCATATTCAATGCTGAAACCGGGCACGTCACCACTGACAAAGGGCTGATTGCCACTGATTCGGAAATTGATTTTTCCTGCACGGGGGCAGTCATGCTGACGCTGGAAAAAACTGCCGGAATTGAAAAGCCGGAACAAAAGAAGGGCATTCCGAATTTAGCCATTACTGAGTACAACGACATCGTCACCATAACCGCGGACGGGCAGGTTCGGATAAAACATCTCGACCAGGGCAAAGAGATTGGTTCCCTGACCGGAGAACACGCCTTTGTCAATCTGGCTAACGGGTCGGCCATACTGTCAGGCAGTGCGGAAACACCTGCTATACTTGTACATGAGAACGGACAAATTGTCGCTACGCCGGGCGAAATGCCGCCGGTACTGGATATGCAGGAGAACGGAGATATTCTGCTGACAGGAAAAGACATAAACCTCAGGTTACAAGGCAAAAACGGGCTCACCACGGCAACCGGAAAAAACAGCATGAAGCTCATCCGCGCCGAAAACCGCATTGTAAGCGGCAGCGGCGTGGTCATCACCTCCCCCTCCGCCATCATCACCACCAACAGCATCCTGACGGCCAAGCTCAGACCGGCAGCGGGGGCTGAACCCGACACCGGGCACGCGTTCTCCAAGCACAGCGTTAATTACGATGGGATAGAAAGCGCAGATACCGATGAGGGTGGCACTGTGCGCACAGAAAAAGGTTCCATGCAATGTACCGGAGCCATTCATGTTATCATGAACCCCAATGCCGATCCGAAAGATGAGATGGCAGGCGTACGCAGTGCCGTTGCTACAGGCAACGTGATGCTACTGACAAAAGATTCCACCAATCAGATGATTCGAGCCAGAGGTGACAGACTCAACGTCAACGGCAACACAGGTATGAAATCTCTTACCGGGCGTGAGGTTATCCTTGAAACAGAAAATAATCGTCACGTCGTTTCCGGCAAGGGAGCCGCTGTGCATGTAGATAAGAAAAATAACGTCCGAATCTCCGGAGAAAAGCATGATACTCAGGTAACACGCCTCAACGAACAGTCTGCCAAACACAAGAAAAACAATTCAACTCAACAGAAATAACCACTATGCAGGAGATACTTCTCGAAGCCAAAGGACTCTGCAAATCTTACAAAGAACGCAAAGTTGTGGACACAGTCAATTTGACGGTTCGCAGCGGTGAGATTGTAGGCCTGCTTGGTCCCAACGGAGCCGGCAAAACCACTTCATTTTACATGGTCGCCGGCTTGGTGCGCCCGGACTCCGGCACCGTGAATTTCTGCGGCAGAGATGTCTCCGGACTCCCCATGCACCTGCGGGCACGGCTTGGCATGGGTTACCTGCCGCAGGAAGAATCCATCTTCCGCAAGCTCACGGTCGAGGAGAATCTCATGTCCATTCTGGAGACTCGCAAGGATTTGAACCGCAAAGAGCAAAAAGCCAAGGCAGATGAACTGCTGGAGCGTTTCAACATCACCAAACTGCGCAAGAGTCAGGCAATCCAACTCTCCGGCGGAGAAAAACGCCGTCTGACCATCGCGCGAGCACTTGCATCCAACCCGAAGCTGTTGATGTTGGACGAACCCTTTGCCGGGGTTGACCCCATCGCCGTGCAGGACATTCAGCATATCGTCGCGTCCCTGCGGGAAACGGACGGGCTCTCCATCCTCATCACCGACCACAATGTTCGTGAGACACTCGGCATTGTAGACCGCGCCTACATTCTCTTCGAAGGGCACGTCATTAAGGAAGGCAATGCGCAGGAAATTGCTCAGGATCCCAAAACCCGCAAGATTTATCTGGGAGAACAATTCAAGATGTGATTCCGGTACACGAGAGCCGTTATACTTTCAGGTCATTTTAATCCACACGCGCTCGCCAAAACCGCCCCGCATCTACCACTTGCGGCAGGTTCAGGTAGCGCGAGCGCAACAAATCAGCACTGCGGTGCCCCATCTCCAGTTGCAGCGCACCCAAATCCCTGAACCTCGCGGCATGGTAACTTGCAAAGGTGTGGCGGCATACATCCGGCACCCATTGACCGGCCGAAAAACCGGCGGCGCGGCGTAAGCGTCGCCATCGGTTCCCCCAGTTACGCGGAATCCGCAATGGCACACCGCGCAGCTCCGCGCATTTCCGCAGCGGCACCACGCGCCCGCCCCCCGTCTTACTGCACCGCCCCGGTACTACCACACAGCCGCGCTCCGGGTGCACATCCTGCAACCGCAACCGCTCCACCTCCTGCGGGCGTAATCCGCAGTACAACAACAGGTAAAGTGAAAAACGCATTGCCCGGTGCTCCGGCTGCTGCACCGCTGTCTCCAGGCGCTTTACCTCTTCCGGACACAGCGGCACAATCTCTCTCTCCTGCACCCTCGGCACCTCCACCCGCGCCACAGGGTTCTCCGCGCACCACTCCTGCCGCATGCCGTAAGCAAATATACTGTGCAGCATGGCACGTCCCTTGCGAAAAGAACTGGCACTCCCTCCAAACGCCGCCTGCAACAGCTCGCGGCACTCACGGGTACTCATTGCCCTCAGCGGACGAGAAGCTACACCCTCCACCCGCAGCAAACGCCGCGCATAGTGCCGCAAATCCCGCCGCGTCGTCGGTCGGCGCTCCGCCCGCGCCTCCACACTCGCCCACACCGCCGTCTCGAAAGACACCGTATGCTCCCGCTTCGCCAACTCCTCCACCCCCAGCCTCATCACCCGCCTCAGCAGACAAATCAACGACCGCCCCTCCAATCCCGCCACACGTTCACCCAACTCCTCACACACCTCTAATACTAAACGCGCTGCATCCCTGCCGCCCAGCGGCAACGCCTCCATGATTTTCTCAGCTGTTTTCATAACTCTTTTATTGGTAGATGGGATAAGTATTCCGAATACTGGGTCAAGATAATAATATCTGTTTTTTCTGAATCGGATGTTTATTCTGTACAATACAAGGGGTTAAGCAATCCGTCAATACCCGAGCGAAGTGTTCCACTTTATGTCCGCCCTTAAACGGGCGATTGGCAGTCAATAAGTTAAATCTTGTTCCCGGGGGGAGTATTCGGAAAGATGTATCATACAGGCGTTATGACGGAGTTGCTCATGATTGGCCCAGATGTGGACTTGGCAAAGAGTTTATCATCTTTATGGAGTGTTGTCGGGTTTGGCGTTGCTGCTTTTGTTGCCGTACAAACCATCCGGTATGCTGTGCAATTTCGCAGTAATTCCGAATTGAAGGAAGTCCGGAAATGCCTGATACTGTCTGGTGTAGCCATGGTGCTGATATTCGGTGTAGGCGGGATATCGATGTTGCCCATTGGTTCTTCCGCCGGTTCGGAGGAGGCTTTAATAGCGCAAGCAGGAAAAGCTTTCCTGACAGCTCCGCTCCTGATTATCGGGTGGATTCTGGCTCTGCTGTCACTTTTGAAATGCAAGGCATGGCGCGTCTTTATTGCCACCAACGTGGTATTACTGGGTGGGATTTCTCTATTGGTTATTATTTTTGCATCTGTCGTACTAGGTGCCATGGTTGGATTTGGAGGATTTGTAATGCTGCTGAATCTGGTTATTGCCGGAGCTCTTGCACTTTGGGTGCTCTCCTGGCTGCAATTAGCGTTTGGTAATCGTTTGGCTCAAAAGCAGAGCACTCCCCCGACAGGTGGAAACAACGCTACCAACCATGGCAATCCCGGAAAACGTCCCGAGCACAAGCCGGAGCCCCCGTCCCGCTCAGAAACGCCAATGCATCCCGAACTTTCGGATACTCCGTCTATCCCGCCTCACAAGCCGGAAGCAGAGGAATATCATCGGGAAAACAAGCAAAGAGACGCTGTGACCGGACTTGTGCTACAAGGAGATATCGGAAAGGCTGAGTATGCCCCCTCAACCGCTTCTATAGCAGTAGGTCGGGGAACATATATCAGAATCCATTCACAGGGAAACAGAGCAGATATCCGGCAGTTTATTCTCCGCTCAAAAGAAGACGGCTCCGTCTGGCGGCTTATCCCGGTGAACAACCCAGTCACTACAGTGCAGGTTAATGGAGCCCCCCTGAACGGCATGATTGTGCTGCACGCCGGGGATAAAATCAGCTTGCTTGCCGCCGGGGAAACAGATTCTGCCAAAGTCTTTGCAGAAGTTTCAGTGCTGAAACACACGCTTATGCGGACAAAGAAAAACTGAAGTAAATACTCAAAAACAACAGACGAACATGGGAACAAGAATCTGGAGAATAATACGTTGTATCATCGCACTTGCGGCACTGCTCTTTGTATTTAGCAATGTTCTTGCTGCACCGAGCAGTGAAGAAAACCTCGTCCCGATGATGCTGGGTGGATTGGCAATCTGGGCTTTGATGACGCTGTCGGTGTTGAAAGACAATCGAGAATTTGCGGCGCGTTTTTCCTTGCTCTGGGCATGGGCTGCCACCTTGGGCATACTGGGTGCCCCGTTTGGATTCGGCGCGGCCATCATAGCCACCACCGTGATGGTGGTTGCCGGCACGATTACTCTTCCCTTTATTCTTATTTACAATATTTTATGCCTCCTGGTAGGCAAATGGTGAAACAATAGCAAACGCTAACAATAAAACAGACATGAGCGAGACACCTGACAAAACACCCAAGCAGAAAGGAATAGCAGACATCTGCATTCTGGTGGATATTACCGGCTCCATGCAGCCCTGCATGAATGCGCTGCACGATAACATCTCCGCATTTGTAAACACCCTGACCGGGACAGATGCCAACGGCGGGACGCTGCTGAAAGATTGGCGAGCCTGCATCTGCGGCTATCGTGATTTTGTGTATGAGCCCCAGTGGGGGCGTGAGCACATGGTCATGAATCCCTTTGTTCGCGATGCCGAACAGCTCAAAAGCCAGCTGGCTGCCATGAAAGCAGAGGGCGGCGGCGATGAACCGGAATCTCTGCTGGATGCTCTCTATGTCATCATGAGCCGGGGCAAAACCGCTAAAGGTGCTGAGCCGGATGCCGGAAAATGGCGTTACGCAAGCGATGCCGTGCGCTGCATCGTTGTCTTTACGGATGCATCATTCCACCCGGTGCTGACTGAGCTGAGCGGTGGCGGCGGCGGAGATGTTCAAAGCATTATCCAGTTATTGCAGCAGGAGCGCGTGGCTCTGCACCTCTTTGCCCCGGCCATGGCTTGCTATGGTGAGCTTTCCGCTGCGGATAAATGTGTCTGGCACGATATCGGTGACCCGGAAGCCATTCTGAATGACCCGAAAGCCGCCGTCAATGCCCTGCGTGACTATACCTCCGACATGAATAATTTCACAGAGACGCTGAAAGCGCTCGCCAAAACCATCACTCAAACGGCTGCCGGTGAGGCAGATGAATTATAACCTCGCGATTAACAGTTATGGAAGAATGGAAAGTTATTCGTTGGTGTATATTGGCTGTAGTGGTGGCCATAGTACTGGTTATTCGCTGGAGACGTGAGAAAGCAGCCCGAGAAAAAACCCGTGAGTATTTGTTTCTTTTCGAAGAAATTTGTCAAATAGAGTGTTCTCTGAATGAAAGCAATATTAAAGAAACGGCTGAAAAATTGGCTTCTCTATTGCCCCGTGTTGAGGCTTGCTGCTCGGCGTTTAACATTTCAATGCTGAAACGTTTGCTTGATTGTGAGCGGGAGCAGTTCTGGGAAACGATTCGTGTGCGTAACCAAATGCGTAAGATGGCACTTTATAGTAAACCCGAATTATTCGAGAGATTGTATTCTGAATATCCCGGGACACATGAAAAAGTTTTAAAGATGGGGCAAATGATGACTGAGATGCTGGAACGGAAATAGAAATTCCATTATTTAAAATAAACAATGATGAACGTTCGCACATGTATAGGATTGCTGGCAGTGCCTGCCATGGTGCTGACTATTCCCGCCTGCGGAGAAAGAAAGCGGGATCAGGCCCGCGAGTGTCACATGCTTTACGTAGAGTATTGTGAAACATGGTATTCTCTCAATGAAAACAATGTTAAAGAAACTGCGGAGAAATTGGATTCTTTATTGACTCGGTTGAATAATTTCTTTCCGGAATTTGATTTTTCGTCAGTGAAGTATTTACCGAAATGGGAACGCGATATAGTGGTGGACAGTATCGTTCAACATACTGAGCGTTTGTGTTCAACACTGGAAAACCCCGGGATGAAAGTACTCGTCGACAGATTGTTTTCAGAGAACCCCGGATTGAAAGAGAAAAGTGTTCAATTTGACGAAATGGTATCCCAAAAAATTAAAATAACTGATTTCTGATTATTAAAAATTTCAGAAGAAGCAATGATGAACTATCACGCATATATGACAGACTGGTTTGTAGAATTCGAATTGTTAAATGAAGAACATCCCGATTGGGGAGAAAGATCAAAAAAAATAGAACAAATGGCGCAACCCTTTTTGCGTGCGATACAGCAAGCAGAAGCTCTTGAAAATTCCTAACCTGAACATACAGAAAAAGCAATGGCCGGAAAATGTTGTGCAGATATCGTGTTTTGCATCGATGCCTCGGGGTCCATGGAACCCTGTCTGCGGGGTGTTTGTGAAAACGTGGGTCGCTTGCTGGAGGGCTTGAGAAGCGGTCAGCAGGGGCAGAGTTATTGGGATGTCAGATTTGATTTCCTGACCTTTCAGGATTCTTCGGAGGGGGTGAGCCGGTATCATACCACGGGGATACCCGGTTCGGTCGGCGTTATCCGGGGATTGTATACCGAGCCGACCCCGTCAGATTTCTTCACCAGAGATTTGGAACAATTCCGGCAATCGCTGGCATCAGTCAGCCCGAATGGAGAAGAGTGCCACCTGATGGCGTTGGATATAGCACTGGACTTTCCCTGGCGTCCATCGGAAGAGTGCCACCGGGTCGTCATCCTGCTGTCCGACGAACCTGTGGAAACGGGGGTGCTGGTGGATATGCAGCTGCCGGTTATCCCGAAACTGATAGAAAAGATAATGAAGAAAAAGGTGACTCTGTTCATTGCCGCACCGGAAAGTGCCGCCTTCTATGAGCTTGCAGCGGTGGATCGCTGCGTGTACAAAGACCTGGAATCGGTCGGTGACGGGTTGGAGAAGCTTGATTTCAGCGACATTCTGGAATCCATCGGCAAGTCCGTATCCGTGTCACAGTTCTACGGAGGTGGCGCAGAGGAGGTGCTCCCGCTGTTCGGACAGAGCGAATGGGTGCCGACTCAGCGAAACGACCTGGGAAGCGATAAGTAACCTATCACATTCACACACTATGCCTATACAACCGAAAGCAGAAACGACTATTCCCGGGAAGCGGGGGAATTATCTGATAAAACGCATCATCACGGAGGGAAATATGGCGTGGGCCCTCGAAGCGGAGAATTTGGATCAGGAAAACCGCAAGGTATTCCTGAAGTACTACAAATCTCCGACACCCACCGTATCCTGGTACAGGGATTACCTCCGCTACGTCAGCGAGATTAACCGCCGCCTGGAAGAGTCCTCAGCACACCAATACTGCGTTCTCTGCCGTGACCTGTTTACGGCAAATCCGCGCCCGGGGCTTAATCCGCATGAATACATGTTCCAGGCCTTTGATTTCATCGAATCCGGGAAAGACCTGAGAGTATGGCTGGATTCCGGTATCAATGATTGGAATATCCGGGTGGATGTGGCCAAAATCTTCCTTGTGGCCATGAAGAAGATACATGAAGCCGGGGTAGTACACTGTGATTTGAAACCGGAGAACGTGCAGCTGCTGGAGACCACGTCATCCATGGGCCTGATTCCGCGCATGATAGACATGGACCGCTCCATCCTGCAGGATGTGGAAGCCCCCTGGGTTCAGGGCGAACACAAGGAGGGCTACGTCGGTACGCCCGGCTATTTCTCACCGGAGCATTTGCGGGGAGAAACTCCTGTCTGCGCCTCAGACGTGTTTACCATCGGCATTATTCTGTGTGAAATTCTCTGTGGTTGTCACCCCTTTGCGGCTCAGCTGGATGACAGGGAAAACTATAAAGCAGCCGTTCTTGAGGGCGGATGCTACGGCGACATCTGCATGCTGTCCGCTACGCTCGGTGGCTCCACAGAACATGCAGCCCAGTTTACGGCATTGATAGAGCGTTGTCTCAGTCCGGTAGCAGAAAGCCGACCGACCGTTGCCGAACTGCATGCCGCCTTGCTGGATATGGCAGATGAGCCGGCAGATTCGCCTGTAGCTGAGGTGCCGGAGCCTGTTGAGGAAATACCAGCGGCAGAGGTGCCTGAGACGGCTCCTGAGCCGAAGCCGGAAGCAAGCCCCGCACGCGTGGCATCTACCCTGGTATTAAAGGGGAATAACGGAGAGTTCCGTACAAAGATTGGGATGGATTTGGGCAGCAAATCACTGCCGATTGCCACAACAGAGGCGAATTTTGCCGCACGGGATCAATTCCGCGTGGAGAAACGAGCCGATGGTTGGTATGCCCTCCCCTGCGTCGGAACCAAAAATATGACCATGCTGAATGGCACGGAGCTGACGGAAGCAAGACGTTTATCCGAGAATGATACGCTTTGCCTTCAGGGCAGAAGCTCCGGGAAACAGGCTATGCAGCTGACGGTCAGTCTGATTTGATACCACTTTCAGACTCAGTATGTGGCACTGGGATATAACATACTGGAGAGACGAAATAACGGTCGTGTTTCGTGCTTCACCAGAGACTGCGAAATCGCAGTCTCTGGTGAATTTTCCTTCGGATAAGTCGGAAATTCCACCTTTGCGGGAGCTGCCGAAGGAAATTCTGCAGGTGACTCCGGAGCCAAAGAGTGCGGTATGTTCCTCCAGCCCCTCAGAAGAACCATTCCAATCTGCCGTTATCCCGCATTTTTCGCTGCCGATGTGGTGCGGAATAGGAGTAGGCGGTATTCTGCTGATATCGGCACTGCTGATTTTAATCATAAACGGTATGAAGAAGAAGAGAGAAAAAACAGAAAAGCTGATATATTCTCAGTTCTGCAAATACGGACATCGCTTAGAGCAACTGTTGGTGCATGATGCTTCCCGCTTATCAGAACAAGCGCAGTTGGAATTGCAGCAGTTGGTGAAATCGCTCGCCGGGGTACTCTGCGTGGAATCCCCGCAGGAGGATTTACCCACTGAATCCACTGAAAAAGAAGAAGTTGAGACTGCAACTACAGAGGTAGAGCAAGAGCCCTCTGCTCCCCTTCCGGCGGAAAATGTACCATCCCCGCAGATAGGGGGCGGCAATCAGCCCTTGCCCGATATGCTGCAACACCCGGTGCCGAACATTTGCCTGGTACCGGAACACGGGCAGGATGAAGAAGCGGCGGATATCTTCTCCGTTCCGGCACCCGGCGCAGATGATTTGCAACAGATGACCGAAAATGCTGAAACGGCAGCTTTCCTGCGGATGGTGCGGGAGCCCCGGCAGCAGCTGGCTGTGGCAAAAGCATTTTGTGAGTGGGCGGCAGACAAGCCGGATGGTTCGTCACTGCTGCTGGAAGCCCGGCCGGATGTCTGTTATTGGTTTGTGGGGGACTTGCACGGGGATATTGAATCCCTGATTCGGATCTATGCCTTTCTCCGGCACTGCATGCAGAATGATGAGCGCCACGTGCAGCACCACCTGATTTGCCTGGGGGATTATGTTGACCGGGGAGATGAAGATATTGCCGTGCTGACCATGCTGCAATACCTGACCATGCATTCTCATCCGCAGAGCAATCTTGTTGTTACCTGTTTGCAGGGGAATCATGATTCCGGTATTTACCGCAAAACTGACGGTGCATTTGCTTCACGCGTAAAACCGGCTGAGTTTGTGGAAACATTAGGCAAAATGCCACCTGAAGAAGCAGACATCATCGGTTCTGCGGCCATTGAATTCGCCCGTACAGCCCCGGTAATGGGGGAATTGACCGGATTGCGGGCAGATTTCCCGGAAGCCACTATCCTGTTCACCCATGGCGGAGTGCCGCACACGGATTTGCAGCGCAGCTTTTGCCGAGACGCCCACCCCACCCCCTCTGCTGCCGGGCGTCCGCTGCTGGACGCTCTGCCGCAGGAGTGCAGAGCTGCCTGGAGCGAGGATTTCACCTGGGTTCGCATGGTGGAGAAAGCCCCGGTCAAAATCCCCAATCGTGCCTCACATGGCTGCGATTTGGGAACGGAGGATCTGAACTCCTACCGCCGCCTGCATCTGGAGCTGACCGGGCGAGCCATCACCTTTGTACTGCGCGGGCATGACCATGAACCCGGCGGCTTTGCCTTGTACAGTTACGACGCTGCAATGAATCCCTCTACGTCCCGTTTTGTGCAGCGAAATTGCGGAGTATTGACCATCAATGCCATGCAGAGGCCAATGGCAGTTGATAGCGAGACTGTTGTAGCCCGTTGGTGTTACGGGGAATCCCTGCTGTTGTATCGTTTACCCTTCAGCCGCTGAATGATGAGATGAAAAAAATCCGAATATGCCCGCGTTGCGGCTCAGAAATGACCGGGACTTTCGCCAAGTGCCCGGACTGCGGGCATTCTGCCCCGGTTGACCAATGGCTGGAGAAAATCGATTTACCTCCGTCTCCGGCAACCCCTCAGGAGATTCGCTTTATCGGCGACAAGGACTCGCCCCTGGTGGTGAGAAAACGCGCCGGGCAGATAGAAATCGGCAGGCCCTTGTTGTTGCAGTGCTCCGCAGAAGGACGTTATGCGGATGCGGTGCAATTTGTTCTCAGCTGGAGCGGCAACACCTGCCGTATTTCCCCCATTGAGGGATGCAAACATGAAACGCTGCTGAATCAACAGCCTCTTACCGCGCCCACTACCCTGAAACACGGCGACCGCCTCTCCCTGCGCGGTCGCAAATCCCTGCGCACGGCAATGCCCGTCACGCTGATTTATCATTCATAACCCCCCATTAAACCACTATGTCACAATTCTACAGATTCGATGAAGATGAAGATAAAACTCCCGCGCTGCGCGATGAGAAACCGAACAAAGCTCCCGCAACTCCCACGGATAAACCAACTGAGAAGAAAAAGAAAAAAATCCAAGTCTGGTATGCGCTGGGAGCTCTGCTGACTTATTACGGCTTTCGTGCATCCGGTATGTTGACTCCGGAGAATATGCACGACACCGCTGCCGGGATGTCTGTCTTTGAAGGTTGCTTGTACATAGGCGGCTTGGTTGTTGTCCTGGTACTTCTCGTTCAGAATCGAGATGACGACCCCTGGTATATGCAACTTTTTGGCGCAGCACTGTGTACGTGGTTGCTTCTGATAACGATTATCTTTTTGGTTTACTGATAAAGGTCGGGAGGCGACCGCAATAGTATATTGTATGTCAGAGTATTATCGATACGAAGAGGAGCCGGCATCGGCTCTTACGGAAAAGAAAAGCTCCCCT
Organism: Akkermansia sp.; assembly: GCA_017398765.1. Classification (GTDB taxonomy): domain Bacteria; phylum Verrucomicrobiota; class Verrucomicrobiia; order Verrucomicrobiales; family Akkermansiaceae; genus Akkermansia. Next base: position 10,237 of record JAFQEY010000047.1, on the reverse strand, counting down.
TGGTCAGACCGTATAAGGAGAACGTCCAGACAAATCGGTAGATTGCTGAAAGCGCAAATACGGCTAAAGCTGGTTCGCATGGTTGTATCCGTTTTGTTCAATCTTATCTTCTGGCCCTTTACAGATGAGCTTTAAAATGTCAGAAAAGCATTAAAAGTTTGGCGCATATATGAGTAACAACGTCACAAATGAGCCTGTAAAAATAATCAACCCGGGTAAAATGCAACTGGCTGATGAAGCCCTGTTGCAGAACCCATCCGCTGCGGATTGGCTAACCCCCCCGTGTCCGAATCGGATTTTTGATGCCACCGGTAAGCGCGGCGTTCGCGCGTGCTGTGCCCGTTGTTCCTGCGTGCTTCGGCAATCAAATATCACCGGGGCTGCGGAATTGCGCTGCCCGGATTGTCATTCGCGTCAATTCTATGTGTGGCAAATGCTGCCGAAAAAAAATGAACCGACTCCACCACTGCCTGCTCCTGTCCCGGTGAACGCAGAAAACAGCCCCTCAGATACACCCTCATCGTATCAAGCCCGGGATTCTGTAAGGTTGTTGGTTTCTTTATTTGTCTTTACGCTGATCTTTGAAATGATTGTGTTTAATGAATGCAAACCTATATTGTGGTATGAACAATTCACGGCTACTTTGGTAACGCGTATCAACCTTGGCGTGACTTTCAGCTGGTTCTCTGTTGCTCAGGTTGTTCTGTTTTTTGCCAGCGGATTCCTGAAAGACAAGGCGACTACCCGCATTGGCTGGCGTGTACTGCTGCAGATACCGGGTGTTTTTATCATGACCTTTGCCGGATGGTTTGCGGCATCGCTTATCGCCGAAAAAGGAACCGACCTTCTGCTCATTGCTTTGATAATGGAAGCAATCGGTTGGTGCATGGTTTATTTCAGCCTCCGCAGAGGGAAAAGAAATGAAAACACATAAATTATCCTGAAACAATTAATCAAAGAATAAATCACCACAAAAATAAACATAAAAGCAAAAAAAATGGCTGACAAGGTTACAATACGCGGATAAAGCATCCGCTCCTTGCGGCTGTTTATCATCAAATAAAAACTAATCTACCCAACAATGTTTGCATCGCTATTACTCCCTCCGATACCCGGCAGGATACAGCCTATCGGCTTATGTTGAGTATGGGATTTAGAGAATATCAATATTATAATGAAAATACACTATTATCTTTTATTCGTCGGCTCCGTCTTGATAACAGGCTCCTGTGCTCCCACCACCACTACATGGAATGCCAACACCTCTCGGGCTCGGGCTTTTTCTGCTCAGGTGCATGCTTATAACAACCCCGGTAGTATAACACCCCCATCAACGTATATACCTTCGACCGACTGGAGTGATTCTTCCTATACAACGGACTATTCTTACACAAGCACATCAAATGAATCAGACTCATCATCCGACAGTAGTGCTGAGAAGTGTACTCGGTGCAGAGGAACCGGCAAAACTCGAACCTTTATGGCTAACGAGTGGTATAAAGAGAATTGTGCCACCTGTGGCGGTGACGGCAGAGTGGATTATAAACCCACCTTTCCCACTTATTTCCTCTTTCGTCGCTAACGCCGCTGTTGCAGAAACCATCGACGATAAAAAGCACCATGAGACACCACAGTCTGCGTAAATCCTTGGTAGATGTTATGATGAAGCGATTCAGAAGAGCGAGTAGCGTTTTCCTGCTACTTGCCGTGGTAACAGGACAGCCCGGCATAGCTGACGAATGCTGTGAACGGGAATTGAACAGAATTAAAAAAATGTCGCTTACTGAAAGCCATGCTCGGGGGAGGATGTTGTGGCATTATTTTGCTACCGGTCAGTATTACCTTGATCACGCGCAACCGAGGAATTATCAAAAAGCGGTGGAACATTTCCGCAAAGGGGCGGAAGAATGGAGCAGTGTGCCGTGTATGGTTTATCTTGGTGATTGCTATTACGATGGCAAGGGAGTCAACAAAGATTACACGGAGGCGGTGAAGTGGTATCGGAAAGCCGCGAATCAGGGCCATGCCGAGGCGCAGTTCAACCTTGGTAATCATTACCACAAGGGCCAGGGAGTGCGCCAGGATTACGCGGAAGCGGTGAAGTGGTATCGGAAAGCCGCGAATCAGGGCTATGCCTCGGCGCAATGCAACCTTGGCTATTGTTATGGGAACGGCCAAGGAGTGCGGCAAGATGACGCAGAAGCGGTGAAGTGGTATCGGAAAGCCGCGAATCAGGGACGTGCCGCCGCTCAGCACAACCTTGGCTATTGTTATGAAAACGGCCAAGGAGTGCACCAGGATTACGCAGAAGCGGTGAAGTGGTATCGGAAAGCCGCGAATCAGGGCTATGCCGCCGCTCAATTCAACCTTGGTATTTGTTATAAGAACGGCAAAGGAGTGCGCCAAGATGATGCGGAAGCGGTAAAGTGGTATCGGAAAGCCGCGAATCAGGGACGTGCCGAGGCGCAGTTCAACCTTGGCTGTTGTTATTACAAGGGCCAAGGAGTGCGCCAAGATTACGCGGAAGCGGTAAAGTGGTATCGGAAAGCCGCGAATCAGGGGAGAAAAGAGGCCATGGATGTTCTCATTCATTGTTATGAAAACGGCATTGGGGTGGAACAAGATGTACAGCAGGCGCAAGTATGGAGGCAAAAAAAAGAAGAATTGAGTATCATTCAACCCATACTGCCTTATTCCCCGTCTATAGCACCTTTGGAAGATTATTCCCCGGCGATAGCACCCTTGGAAGATTATTCCCCGGCTATAGCACCTTTGCCGGAAGAGGATGAGAAAAGCAGCCGGCAGAAAAATATAGAAATTATTCTTAAAATGCTGAAAAAGTAAGAAACAGCAAAATAAGAACGTACAAATAGTCAGAAAGAGATACAATACAAATGAAATGCAAATACCTTACAGCACTCGCTCTTGGTTTATGGATGTTGCCCGTGCAGGCAAACACGCTGCATGGCTGTATGGGTTCTGAGGAATGCAAGAGTATGTTGGATGCCGGGGCAGATGTCAATGTGCGCGATGACTACGGCTGCACCCCCCTGCACAACTGCATGGATGCAGGGGTCTGTAAACTTTTGCTGGAGGCCGGGGCGCAGGTGGATGCCCGAGATAACTATGGACACACGCCTCTGCATCTGGCAGATGATGCGGAGGTGGCGCAACTGCTCATTCAAGCCGGGGCAGATATTAATTCCACCCACAATGGCGGGGCCTCCATTCTGTACAGCGCGAGTGTGCGCGGCTCTGCGGATGTAGTGCGGCTTTTGCTGGAAAACGGGGTCAAGACGGGCAATCTGAATGAATTGCTCAGAGAGGTCTGCACCATGGGGCATCCGGAAGTTGCCCGGCTGTTAATTCAGGCAGGGGCAGATGCACGGACGGCAGATCGGGATGGCAACACGCTGCTGCACTACGCCTGCGGGTATCCTAATTATCGGGATAGTGTACCCGGACTCCCGGAACCCCGCAAACAGCTGGTTGAGATGCTGTTGCAAGCAGGCTGTTCTCCCCATGCCCGGAACAAATACGGCAACACTCCCCTGCACACGGCTTGCTCTACAGATGGGAATCCCGGCTGTGTAGAAGTACTGCTGCTCGCCGGGGCAGAGGTGTCAGCCACCGGTTGCTACCTGCGCAATGAGGGAGGAAGCTGCGAAAGTACGGCAAAAATTGTTGCCGAGGGAGAGGGCGCAACACCTTTACACCTCGCTGTGTGGAACCGGGTGCACACCTGTATTCCCGCCCTGCTGGCAGCGGGTGCAGAAACTCAGGCAAAAGACAGTAAGAACCGTTCTGCAATGGATTTGGTCAAGGAGAAACCCGCTGCGGGTGATGGTGCGTACCTTGAGTTGCTGAAGGATGCTTCTGAGCAACATCTTATACGCTATGCTACGGAACGGGATGCCGCAGCTCTCCTCCGTATCCTGCACAAGAGAGGGGTGAATTTGTCTCAGCCTTTGGATGCGAAACAAAACACGGCGTTGCATCTGGTTTTTTCTGCGGAAACAGCCGGGCTGCTTCTGGAACTGGGCGCAGATGTCCACGCGGAAAACAAAGCAGGTCAGGCACCGCTGAATCGCACGATTAATGCCGACATAGCCCGATTACTGCTCAGCCATGGTGCCCAGGTCAATAAAGCGGATGCTTCCGGTAACACGGTTCTCAACCGCGTGCTCCGATTCAGAGATGCTGAATTGATACAACTTCTGCTGGAGGCAGGCGCGGAACTGAATCCGCGCCATGCTATGCCGCCTCTGCACACGGCCTGTATGCAAGGCAATCTCCCCGTGGTGAAACTGCTCTTGAACAAGGGGGCTGACCCGCAGCTGAAATGCCCGCGAGGGCGTACGGCATTGGATTATGCAAGGGCGCATCAACATCATGCACTCATTGAACTTCTGAAAAGCGAGTAAACGCCGGTGATTGAATTTTCCGAACCGCTGATTGGGTGACAATGAAAAGCCTGTACCCTCCATCGGAAGGATACAGGCCTTTGCATTCTCTCTCAATTAACCTAACCTATCATGGTCAAAAAACTTCAATTTCTGCGCATTTACTGTTGCGCTCCGGCATTCTGCAGCAGGGTCACGATACCGGTTCTACCCTCTTTCCGAGCATGCTGCAACGCGGTGCGCCCATGGTGGTCCAGCTGGTTTACATCTGCACCACCGGCAAGCAGAGCCTGCACCACATCGCTGCGCCCCTCCTCTGCCGCCTGCATCAGCGCCGTCTCGCCGTCATCATCTGCAGCGTTTACATTGGCACCGGCTGCCAGCAAAAGTTTCACTATATCGGCCCGACCATCATCGGCAGCTATCATCAGAGCCGTTTCGCCGTCGTCATCCGCAGCATTCACATTTGCTCCTGCGTCCAACAGAGCCCGAACCATGCCGACATTCCCCATCTCTACAGCTTCCATCAGCAGGCTTTCTCCATCCGAATCCTGCGCGCTCGGGCTGACCCCATTGCGCAATGCCTGCTGTAACTGCTCTATGGATGCAGATTTTACCGCACGCTTCCCGATTTGATAAGAAGCAACATTCTGCCCCGCTGCCACTCCTGCCAGCGTTACACCCGCTACCAGCGTGATGATGACATTTCTATTCATGTGTTATTTTACTCCCTTCTACGTAGGTTATGAAACAAAAGCCCACGAATCCGTTCAAAAAAATTCAATATCAGGATATTTTTTATTCCACCGCTCGGCATTTCCCCGCAGCAGAGGGGCAGAGTGAGCGGTAAAACAAAGAGCGCGTCTGTGAAGCTGTGACCAATTTCACAAAACCACAGACGCGCCCGGTCAAATGCTCAGGTTATACAAGCAAAAGATGCAAAAGGCGTTACTTTTTCGTGACGGTTATCATTCCGTACGAATCAAAGTTCTTCTGGTTAAAGGTTACGAGCAATCTTGGCAACGTGACACGGGAATCGACCTTCAGCACATACACGTTGTTAGAACTCTTATGACCGGTACTGCCGGAGTGACGATCTTCCGTCACCTTATTTGCACCATCATATAGCTCTACAGCGTCAATGACAAGAGCCTGCGTACCGGAAGTATAGGTAAAAGTAACCTCATAAGTGCCCGGCTCCTTAATGGGAATCGGTCCATCCAGCGGTGTGGGCTTGTTATCACGAGGCAACACATTGGGGCTCCACCCATCACTAAGACTGAGCTGGCGTACCCACTGACGTACAACGATAGGTGCAGACTTAGCCTGCACCGTATCCGGTGCCAGGCTTCGCATCTTTTCCGCCATGAGAGGAATCCTCTTCAACTGAGCAGGATCGCCGGAGCGGCGCATCATGCCAATGCAGGTAGCACAAATACCCTGTTTCTGCTCATCAGTGTAGGCTGAATCCTCAAGCATGGATTCCAGTTGACTAATCTTCTGCTCAATGGTCAACTCCTTGTTATTTACCATCTGCTCCGCATAAGCAGAGGGGTGGTAGGAAAGGCGCTTCCCATAGCCGGATTTATCCTCCGGATCGGCATCTTTAATCATTTTCTGGATATTATTGGGGCGAAAGACACCCGGTTGCTCAGCAGCGCGCCCCAGTTTTCGCGCCTTGAGCAGAGGCTCCTTAGTCTCGGATGCCTCCGCAAGCAATCTATCCTGCTCGCGTTTGGATGTCAAACACTTCTGCAATTCGGCCGCCGCTTTCTTTTCGTCTCCCTGACGCATGAACTTACCCTCAACGGTGGCATAGTGCCGACCTTCTTTGTCCAACAACACAAAGGCGGGATAAGTATGCACGTCCGGCTGCGTCAACTTGCCCAACAGATTTTTGCGAAATGCCTTCACCTCGTCATCTGACACCTGATGCCGGGGCACAGGAATAATTACCGCATTCCCCGCTGCCTTCATCACAGCTTCAGACTTGAGATAGCGTAGCCCTGCTTCACGCCCCTTTTTGTTCCAGTTTTCAGGATAAAGTACCAGCACATACCCATCATCCGTGAGCACAGTCTGCGCCTCCTCATAATTTTTCACAACAGTAGCAGCCGGAGCAAGGGTCAACATGCTCAACGCGGCAAATGCGGAAATAATTGAAATCTTCATGATATTATGATATTTGGTAATTGATTAAGCAGCTTGTTCGCCATACACAAAGATACCGGAGAGGTGGAAAAACTCAGGACCGCCGGGACGCAGGATGCGCACATACTTCGCCGTGGGAAGCCCCGGTATTTCCGCGCGGAACTCACGCCCATCGGTCTTGGTGAATACGCCTGCATCTTTCCAGTCATCATCCTTTCCGGTTTCGGACACCTGCACTTTCATTCCGTTGAGCCGATGCAGGTTGCCGGTGGTGCCGATGAGGCAAACACCGGTAATCTTAGCCTGTCTGGGCAGCTGTACCACCACCCAGGCCGGATTATCCTTCGCCGTGTGGAACTGCCCACCGACACCGGGCTCCAGCAACCCCCAGTGAGCACACACACGATCCCACTGAGAAGTGGAACTCGTCCACACCATACCACCCTTGGACATGAGCTTGCCGGGGAAAGGTTTGTGCCCCGGAATCTTATCCTCAGGCTTAGTAAACTCCTCCGGAAGCATTTTAGCAAGAGACTGGAACGTGGTTAAATCACGAGCCTTTTCCGCCGCCAGAATGATGGGGACGAGCAATTTAGTGCGCTCTTCCGGTGCGGCAGAACTACCGCCTATGGCAGCAATCATACTCTTCATCACGCGACTACGATCTTGCTCGTTCAAGCCGGCACAAAGTGTATTACCCCAACTGAGAGCCACGGGCGCATAGTCTTTGCTACCGGACATGGCTGCAAGCACCATATCAATGAACTCAAACTTCAGCTTTGCATCCGCACCGTTGCAAACAAGTTTTTGCTGTTCCGTCAACAGCTCCTCAATACGCCAACGGTCAACACCCATCTCTTTCACACTGCTCCAGAACTGCTTGCAAGCAGCCATGCGGGATTCAGGAGAGGACGCCATAGCTTTGGCAAGCCCCGGGTATACATGCTTCTGCATCAGCACAGCGGCAACCTCCGGATAGCGAGCAACCAACTTACTGCACAGGACGTTGTTGAGTGTTTTCCACTCCGTTGCATTAGTGGGATGCAACTCGGAAAGCAGAGCCGCATACTGTCGCCAGGCTGCATAGTTAAGAGGCTGAACTTCTGCGGCTTTCCTACAGCAGGTAATAGCCTGATCTGCCTTCCCGGCAGCGGCATAGACGGCAGAAAGAGTCCGATAGGCATGAGACAGAGTAGTAGCTTCTTTCTGCGCATCAGACGCGAGTTCCTGCATCATGTGCAGAGCGGAATACACGTAGATGTTCGCCCAAGGCTGCCAGTGCAACCCACGCTGCCAGCTCAAAGAATAAGCAGGCACCCATTTGTCCCCGATACGAACAATGAAAGCACAGTGACCGGGCTCACCGGCCGTGAGAGCCGGCACACCATTTGCCAAGGCTGCAAACGCACCAAAGTGTGACAGACTGCCGCAGACGCCGCCAATATCGTAGGTGAAACGCGCACGATTTTCTCCGTAAATATCAGCATACGGCTCAACATAACCGGAACCGTGAATACTTTCGCCGTATGGGTTAAAAAGGCGGTAGCCGCAGAACCAACAGGCACCGGTGTATGATTCCGCCGGAAGGCAGACATTCTCCAACAGCCACTCCAGGCTGTCTATACTGCCGAAATCATTGTCACCTTTACAGCCACACACCATACGCCGCTCCCAAAACGGCAGCGTATCAAACACAGCGTTCAGCTCCCCTGCCTTCCAATGGCGGGTGTAATATTCCGCACGCGCAAGAGCACGGTGGTACTGCCAGCCGGAGCGGGCAAACTCCAGAGCCGTAGCCGTGGCAATATCCCGTTCCATCTGGTTGTAAACCAAATCCGGATTCTTCTTCACCATACCGTAGAGCATGTTGAGCATCTGCGCGGGGTTCTGCCCCTCTCCGGAGTAGACAATCTGCTCCAGCCAGTCCAGATTATTACCCAAAAGCTCCATGAACTCCATCTTCTCTGCCGAATCCACAAATGCACCGATGGAAGTGGGGTATTCATACTCCTTTTCCAAGATAGCAAGCTTCTTCTTATTCTCATGGTGAATATGAGAGCTGCGATTGGACAAGGGCATGCCGGAGTTCATCAGTGCCTCATTTTTTTCCACCTCAGCGCGAACTTTCTCTATCTCTTTTTTAAGATTCTCCCGGCGTTTCTGCACATCCGCCGCTGAGCTTCTGCCATTCTCCGCAAACTGCCACTGTGCCAGCATCAAGCGGTTACGCGGCACAGCAAGAAATGCCTTAACCTGAGAATTCCCCGTGCCGTCCAGCTTTTCCAGAATTTCGCGGGCAAGACGTTTCTGCAAATTCTGAGTATCTTTCCACTCTGAACCATCCACATTGCTTCCAATATAGGAGCCAAGCTGAGCTTTACTGATACCCACCGCAACAGAAACCCTGCGAGCAAACGAGGGAAGTAACTCATCATCACACAAATGAACTACTCCGGCCGCTGCTGCCAAAAGAGCCACGCCTGTAGTAATTGTCTTTACAGTTTTCATAACGATAATAATCTCGCAACTGAGACCAGCCGGATTCTACCAAGCAGATATTCACACGTCAAGCAAAAGCTTAACCTTCGGCTCGCATTATGATTTTTTCCACTATGGGGTACAGAAACCCGGTTTATCAGCGCATCCCCCAATACACTTTCGCCTGCTTCACCTGCGGCAGATTCAGATAGCGGGAGCGCAGCAAATCCGCGCTGCGGTGGCCCATCTCCAACTGCAACGCGCCCAAATCCCGAAAATACGCCGCATGGTAACTCGCAAAGGTGTGGCGGCATACATCCGGCTGCCAATCGGTGAATCCTGCGGCTCTCCGCAGTGCCCACCAGCATACCATACAAGACCACAACTGAAACAAAAAGTCCTACCATTTCCGGTACATTTAATGTTGAACTTTAACTGTTGACTTATGGTGTTTCTTCGCACCGTGTTATGCCTTGTACTCATTCTATTAGTCGGGGTAGTCGGGTATGCCTGTGCGGAGGAGACGCATGAGCAACTTCTCCGCATCTCCCGCCACCCGGCGAAGGTTGTGCCGCGCCGCGTGCTGCCGATAACGCCGGATATGGCGGGAGAGCTGGAGATTATCCACCGATCCGAAGGGTGGGTGGCAAAAGACACGTTGCTGCTGCGAATTCGCGGCTGCGGAAACTGGGTATTGCGCTGGATTATTGGCCCTCGTTGCACACAAGCTTCTACAGCCCAACCCTGTTCAATATGAGCGGCGGTAATATGGGCGGGTTCATGAGTGCAGAGGACGTTCGTCTGGACATGAACTCCTATTTTTCTTTGGACACCCGCCTAACAACATGGGATGAACATCAGACCGCACGGGCTCAGCACGAGCTGCTGGTGCAGCAGCTCAAGCAGAAGATGTACGAGCACCGGGAGAAAATCGCGCTGCTGATGCGCAGCTGGAAAGAATACGGCGATTGGCGCCGCGCCATGGAAGAATATGTTGCCTTCCGCCGGGTACAGGGAGCCACCGACCCGGAGTCCGCGCGCAAGATGCACGCCGAGGCGGTGAACATGCAGAAGAGCATACTAGACCAAGACAGAAAGAACCTTGACCGCGAGTGTGCCCTGATTCAGGAGTACGGGCTGCCTCGGGATAACAAAATGAATAAATAAAGCTCACCCCCGCAGCACCTGCAACAGGCGGGTGACAG
>JAFQEY010000046.1 GCA_017398765.1 Akkermansia sp. | reverse complement strand
GGTATCATACACCCGCACAATCCGCTCATGATTCAGCTGAGCCAGCGTGCGGGCCTCCTGCTTCATATCCGCAATCGCCTGCCGGTACAGCGGCTCCAGACGCGGCGCGCGCGGTCGCAGCACTCCGTCCTCATCCCGTCGGCACAAATCCACCGGGAAACACTCCTTCAGCACCACCGTGCGCTGCAAATTCGCATCCCACGCCACATACGTGATACCAAAGCCCCCCTGCCCCAGCACCTTCAGTATCCGAAAGTTGCCGATATACGTCTGCGGCGGTAATGCTACGATGTCCATATATAGAAACTGATATACTTACCGCTGTCATCCTAACAGCTGTCCCGCTTTTTGTCAATTTTTTCTCCAAGCCAGAAATTTGTCCGCGCCATAACCCATTCAAGACAAAAGAACTAAAAGCACATGCGGAAAATCCATAGTTTAACCTTGAATTTCCCGCAAAGGGTAGCTATAATGTCCCTGATGAGTGAATATCCTTACATAGACCGCCGCATCAGTGCGTATGTACTGAAAGCAGCTTCCATGTACCCGGTGGTAACGCTATGCGGGCCGCGCCAATCCGGAAAAACCACTCTGGCCAGGCATCTGTTCCCGGACTACGACTATGTAAGCCTGGAAAACCCGTATATTCGACGACAGTTTCAGACGGATCCCCTCTTGTTTCTGCAGCAACATCCCGCCCCCTGTATCTTTGATGAGGTTCAGAATACGCCGGAGTTACTCAGTTATCTGCAAGAGATTATTGACCGAGAGAACAAAAGCGGCATGTATATCCTGACAGGAAGTCGCCAAATGGAGCTACAACAGACTATCACCCAGAGTCTGGCAGGCCGCACTGCCATGGTGGATTTGCTTCCTCTTTCCTGGCAGGAATTACAAGCCGCCGGAATCAAGCTCAGCCGTGACGAGGCTCTGTTCTACGGCGGTCTTCCCCGCATCCACGCCGGACAGGTTGCCCCGGAAATGGCCTATTCCGACTACCTCCGCAGTTATGTGGAAAGAGATGTTCGGCAAATCCTCAATATACGCCAACTGGCGGAATTTGAAACCTTTATCCGCCTACTGGCTGCAAGGGTCGGCCAAATCGTCAATTACAGTTCGCTGGCAGGTGATGTCGGGGTTAGCGCAACAACCATCAAAGAATGGATTTCACTGCTGGAGGCATCATACCTTATATTCAGGATTCAGCCCTTCTACAACAACTTCGGGAAAAGACTCACCAAATCGCCGAAAATCTATTTTACAGACACAGGGCTGGTCAGCTCTCTTTTGGGAATCACCGAGCCTGCTCAGCTGTCCAGAGACCCGCTCATCGGCAACATATTTGAAAACTTTGTCGTATCGGAAGCCCTCAAATTCCGGCTCAATGACGGCAAACGGCCTAACCTGTACTTTTTCCGTGATACATACGGGTTTGAAATCGACCTCATCATTGACATGACTCGACGCCCCAAACCGGTAGAAATCAAATCCGCCTTCACTTTCAATGATTCCATGTGCCGGAATCTGGAACGATTCTCGAAAATGGTACCGGATGCTTTACCGGCTGCCCTCCTCTTCGCCGGTGAATCTCTCGGAAATGTAAAAGGAACGGAAATCCTCTCATTCCGTGATATTCCCAAGCTTTTTTCCTGAATCTGCCCGAAACCGAACAAGCTATACCTAAGCGACTTATATACGAATGCGGAAAATCCACAGTAGCACCTTGGATTTTCCGCATGTATTTTACTCAGCTCACACCGGGGAATTACATGTGACCCAAACCTTTTTGAAAAATAGCCTTTATACACTCAAAACAGGCACATTTCGCCAAATATCCCTTGCTCGGGATAGCACGCAGCCCATTCATTGCCGAAAGCTTTCGCTCACATCAGCATCGGCGTAAGCCGCACCCTTTCAATTCGTAAATCGCCATTCGTCACTCGTAAATCCATGTATCCCAAGCCTCGGTGACACCGCATGCTAGCCGGGATAAAAGAGAGAGAGGTGGGAGATTCACTCACCGAGGCGGGGAACCTCATCTGCCAGGAACTCTGCCAGTGTCTTGCCCTGTGCAAAAGCCTTTTTCTCCAGCACCTTGCGGGTGGCAGGATCCAGACTGAGGGTCACGCGCGTCTCCTCCGTCACCTGCACACGGGAGGGGAGCGAAAGCGGCAGCTCCTTCATCATCTCACGGATAATATGCTCCTTGGCGGCAGGTATCACCTTGCGCGCCATCCAATTGCGCACCGTCGTCTCCGTCACATAGCATTTCTCAGCAAGCCAAGCGTAGCTGTAGTTGTTTGCCTTCAACCACAGCTTCACATTCAGCTTCAGTTCATCCTGATTCTGCGCTTCCACGGTGGCAAATATAGCATTATAACCACACGTTTGCAAGCCGATATTCCGACAAAACGAAAAACTCTTGCCAAATCGTTAGAATTTGGTTGACTTGATAGACTTTTTGATATACTTATATGTCTACAAAACGAATTCAGCAACCATGACTATCTCTTTCCTCTGTCCCCACTGTGGCGGTCACCAGCTACAGGAAATACGCCAGGCCATCCACCGAGCCGAGGTGAGGGTAACCGGCACACCCGGCGGTCAACTGGTAGCCACCCCCGTGGGTGCCGTGGAGGAACTGCGAGGCCCAGTGCTTGGCTACCGCTGCCGCAACTGCCGCTACCCGGACATCCAGAACCACGATGAAAAGGGGGGCTTCTTCTGGCCCACCCCGGCAGAAGTGCACGCCGCCGGCTGCCTCACCATCACCACAGAGCAGACCACCCCCCACCGCTGCATGATATGCCACAAGGATGGACGCATGGAGCCCCTGCTCGTGGCCGCCCCCTCCACCGGCCCCCTCACCGCCGCCGAGCGCAGCAAAATCATCTCCCGCCGCGGTCTGCGCGGTGCCATCCTCCTCTGCGAGACCGACCCCGGCATCGCCGCCTTCGCCTGCACCAACTGGGAAGGCGTGGATACCATGGGGCTGTGATAGCTCCATGCAGACAACGCGAAGCACCAACATACAATACAACGATTCCGTCATCCCTGCACACACGCCATCCATGATCAAGTTCACATTCACCATGCTGGCTCTATTCCCGCTTTGCAGCACAAACCTCTGCGCGGCAGCCTTTGATACCTTTCCCGGCAATGTCGCCGCCATCAGAGGATTCGTAAAAGCTGCAAGAACGGCAAAAAGAGCTGCCATCATTAAACGCGAAAAGGAAAAACAACAAGAACAAGAACGAGAAAGAGAAAGAAGAAGAAATAACAACAACCGAAATTACAATCCCTACGGATACTGATATCGGAGTAAGTCACCGGCTTTCCACATCAACTGAATATCATGAAAAATGCATTATTTTGCCTACTGGTCTCCGGCATGGCTCTCACATCCTGCAAAGCCGTAGCAGCATCAGCAATAGCCTACAAAAACACGGGAAATGAGTTCCTGGGTGCGGTGTTCATCTGCTTGATATTAATCGCGCTGACTGTATACTTACCCTACCGTCTCTCTCTATCCTTACTGGCAAAGGACAATAGCAGAGTGAAAGAAAACGCTTCCTCTATGGCCTACGGATTATCCTTTCTTGCTTTAATTATCGAGTTAATAGCTTTTTTATCCGAAGGTTTCGCCGCGTTCCTCTCCATATTACTCATCATTGGCCTCTGCATTGCACAAAAACATGAATTTAACATCTCATGGGGAAAATCATTAGGTATCCTTCTGTTATTTCTTGTTGTCTCCGGCGTTATTAAGGAGATAATTGAAGCCATGATTGCGTGATAAAAATAAGGAAGATAACATTAGCAAAGACACGTATCCAACGGAAAACAAAATTTCTCCGAAATGGTTGTATTCCTAACGACGCGAAATGATTCCTTCAGCCCTGCACACACGCCATCCATGATCAAGTTCACATTCACCATACTGGCCATTTTCCCGTTTTGCTGCTCAGACCTCTGCACCGCAGCCTATCATAAGCTTGCAGGCACAACCATAGGTGCCAGAGGCTTTATTAAAGCCGTAGGCTGTAGTGCCGCCAAAAAAGGGAAGCGCATATACAAACAACACCAAAGAGAAGAACAAAGAAACAACTATAACAGAGGTTACAATACCTACGGATACTAATCACCGCGAGAAATTCGCGCAATTCCTGGCAAACACGCAGGAATTACTCTTATCACTCAAACAAAAGGAACACACATGCACGCAACTCAAAAAAGCACTCCGAAGTATTTCTGGATTTTTATCGCTACCCTGCTTCTGGCAATAGCCGGCTACCTTGTCTACGCCCTGAGCGAAGACAACGAACCCTCTGATCCCATCTTAAAATACGGTTACCGCAGCTGCAAGCAATCCATCACCCTCCGTGGAGCTGAGTTCGAAAAAGCAATTATGGAGCGCAGAGAACGCATCCCGGATCTGGCCGACAATCTGGTTGGCTACAAGGCGAAATGGAAACTCATCTGGGACGGCCAAGAAGGCTTTGAGAAATGGACCGGCGAGCAGATTAGCAACACCCTGTACAACCCGCAGGAGAATCAACAACTACTGTCTGTGTATGTGAAGTCCGTCGCCACAGACTGGCAGGAGATTGAAAACGATATGGCGCGGCAGCTGGGGCACCCCGTTATCGGGAACACAAACGACACCGATAAGATAAAGTCACCTACGCTCAATTTGCCCCCAGGGCTGGACGGAACCGTCATAGAGCAAATATTGATTGAAGTAGCTGCCATTGTCGGAACCGAGGTTGCAACCCTTATAGCCACAGATTTAGCTGTATCCGGAGGAATTCTGACTGCATCTGCCGTAGGCGGTTGGAGCACGT
This sequence comes from Akkermansia sp., assembly GCA_017398765.1. Classification (GTDB taxonomy): domain Bacteria; phylum Verrucomicrobiota; class Verrucomicrobiia; order Verrucomicrobiales; family Akkermansiaceae; genus Akkermansia. The sequence continues at coordinate 42,968 of JAFQEY010000046.1, read as the reverse complement.
TCGGATTATCACTTGTAGCCGGGGTAATTGTAGATTACATTATCAGCATTATCTCTGATCCGACCCCTCAAATTGAGGCAGAACTGAGCAAAACGCTGGAGGAGAATGCGGCAAAAATGAGAGCGGAGTTTGAACAAATCATGCTCAAAGCACTCGATAAACGAATAAAGGATTGGCACTAATGCACATAAACACCATGGGATTACGTTGGAAACAGCTAATGACGGTGCTCATCATTGCCACGGGGATGTTCTTCACCCCCGTGGCACAAGCGGGCGTGGTAGATAAGCTCCTCAAAACAATATGCAAAGCGTCGAAAGAAACCGCAGAATTACTCATCAAAGAAGCCGCTGAGAAATCCTCCTCAATTGCGCGATTAGTCAAACAATACGGCGATGACGCCATTGTCACCTTAGCCAAGACACCACAACGCCTCAAAATAGTAAACCAGCTGGGGGATGATGCCGCAGAGGCCATGCTGAAACACGCAGACATTGCCGAAGACGCCCTGATTCTTTGCCCCGACCCGCAAGTTGCAGCGGCGTTCAAAAACTTCAGCCGCGCGACAGGACAGAACCTATCCATCTGCGCCTCAAAAAACGCGCTCACTTCAGAAGGGTACAAGACAGTGGTACTCATCGCTCGCGAAGGCGGAGAAGAAGCGGCCGAACGCCTGGCGAAAATGAAACCATCTCAACTTCAGGAGGTACTGGATACAGCGAAAAATGTGGGTATAGGCGCAGCCTTGACTATAGTGGGGACAACGGCAATTGTAAGCGACAATCTGCCGGATTTTTTTCAAAACCTGCATAATGTGGCAAGCTGGATATGGAACCACCCCATTTTAACAATTCTCGTTTTCGTGTTGATTGTAGCTCTCGTCATCAAGTTCCCCACCATCACACTGAGCATCATCCTTTGGATTCCGAAAGCCTGCTGGAAGCTCCTCAACTTCCTTTGGCGGCAAATTCGGGGCAGGGCCACAGCGTAAAATGCCTCCCCCTACCCTATCGCAACAAGCTCAAAACCGACCGCAACCACCCATGCTGAAATCACTCCTTCGCAGTGCCCCCAACCGCGTGCTTGACCTCCTTTCCGACACCATGATTGGCCGCGCCCTGCTCCGGCAGGTTGTTGCCCTCGCCCGCAAAAAACTCGGCTTTCAGCTCGACATCCAACCGCAGCCCGGCGAGCGAGACCTCTGGCTCGTCACCGCCGGCGACCCGGGGGCCGACCTCACCCTGCGCTGCACCGTCCGCACCAAAACGCTCGCCCAACTCGCCACCCCCATCCTCACCGCCTGGGTAGACGACAAACCCATACCCACCGCAGAGCTCCTCCCCCTCCTCCTCGCCGCGATGAGAAAGGCAGAGAGGAAAGAAGAACAAATTATTTCCCGCTAACGGAGTCTACCGCTATTTCACCAGTCTTTCTTATCAGCTTTTCTCTGGTGCTTTCCGGGCGGAATTCCATTTCTTCGGTTTCAGGATTTTTTACAGCTACATATCTTTTGCCCTCCTCTGCCTCCGAAGCATCGGTAATCCTGCCATCTCCACAAGCACACAGAACAAGCGCGCTCGCCATCAATACTGCTATCTGTTTGTTATTCACAGAAAAAATTAATCACGTAAAGCCAGCTGCAACATGCGGCGGACATCATCATCTACCTGATAGGGATAATTCAACATCTCACGCCACACCTCCACTTCTACCGGAGACATATGCGGCATCTTCCACTCCGGTAATGATTCGTGCGCCTCACGCAGTTGAACAGGAGTATCAGCAGCCACGCCGAGAAACTTCAGCAGAAAACGCCGCACATACATACCTACCACCACGCTGAGAATCAGCCCGCCCAAAGTCGGCAGCAGACCGCTACCCAAGGCCGCTAAAGCGCTTCCTGCCGCCAGCGCAGCCCCGGCGGAACCGGCACCCACCAGCAGACTTTTCCCCAGCTCGGGAGATGCACCTTTCTGTTTCCACGCCAACACGAGAGCAATCACCGCAGAACATAGCCCGATGGGATTAGCCGTCAGCATCCCGGCCAGACCGCTGGCAGCACTCAGCTCTGCCAGCCGCTGCGCCAGAGCATGCCCGCTGCCACTCCCCATGCCGCATCCCCTAACATGCCCCCGTGAATACTGTTTCTCTTATACCTTGCTTCATTGTAAATCAAAAGGCAGAAAGGATACTACTACATTTCTCTCGCAAAACAAATATTTTTTCTATTTTTATTTATCTCATGAGCTATTTTTATACACTCCAGCAAAAAAAAACTCATCACAGATCCATTTTCGGTCGAGAACGACAATCAGACGGGGCGTTTTAATTATTCAGGAACATGCTCGCCATCCGCATGCGGGCAGCAGTGGGGGTGTTCGCAGGAGTGGTGGTGGTGCTCATGCGGGTGGGGTTCCGGGGCGCGGAGGTAGTGACCGAGGGCCAGGGCGGCAATAAAGAGGAGGAGGAGGAAGAGGGGGAAAAGGAGGCGGTGGAAAAATGATTTGAGGGTGGCAGGATTCATGGCTGTGGGGTGAGTTGGCTGTGGCGGAGGTGTTGGTTCAGGAAGGGGACGATGTGGTTGGCGTAGAATTGGGGCTCCCGGCAGGGGTGGAGGAAGCCGTGCGCTTCCTCCGGATGGGTGTGGACGGTGACTTCTTTACCGGCGCGGCGGAGGGCTTCTGCCAGGCGGATGGAATGCTGCGGGGGGATGAGGGTGTCTTTCCCGCCGTAGTACAGGAGAAGCGGGTCGCGGAAGTTTTCCGCATGGTAGACGGGGGAAATGGCGCGGAGTCGCTCCCGCTCGGCGGGGTCATTGATATCTCCCACGGTGAGGGCATCTTCTCCGCCAAAGGGGCTATCCACCTCATTCATCTGCCGGAGATGAAGCAGTAAATCCTGCGGGCCGAACAGGCTGATGCCGCAGGCGAAGGTGCCGGGGCTGAAACACAGCGCGGCGGTGACGGCATAGCCGCCGTATGATCCGCCCAGAATGGCGATGCGCCCCCGCTCGGCTATACCCTGCTCTGCCAACCAGGGGATGCAGTCATACACATCGGTCTGCATGACTCCTGTGCCCCATTGGCGATTGCCGGCGTGCATGAAGCTTTTTCCCCACCCGCGGGAACCGCGAAATTGTGGCTGCGCCACAGCATACCCTTGGCTCACCAGATACTGCACGCGCCAGTCATAGCCGGCATCTGTGCGGGCACGGGGGCCGCCGTGAACAAAGAGAACGGTCGGGAAGGGTCCCCTGCCCTCCGGCAGGGTGTAATAGACGGGGATGCGCGTTCCGTCCCACGCCGGGTACTCTGCAAAGTGAGTCGGGCGAGTAGGCGGAATATCCTGCGGAGCAGCGAGCTCTTGCAACCCGCGCTCCGAATCGAAGATGGCGGGGCGCGGTGGCTGCCCAGCCGGGCTGAGCCGGAAGAGGAGGCGTTTGCCATCTAACGAGAGTTGCTGGGGTACCCACTCGCAATCCGTCGGCAGGCTGCGCTGCAGTTGCTCCACTATCGGGCAGGGGCGCAATGGGGTGTAGACAAGCTTCTCCCGGAGAGCGCAGAATCCCAGCAACTCTCCATTCGGAGAGAAAAAGGGGGCCGTCACATCCGCGCTCCCGGCATCAGCCACGGTTTTCAGCGAGCCGGTGGGAAGATGCAGCTCTGCCAGGCAGGCACCTTCGCGGTTGATATCATGCACCACATACACGCTCTGTTTGCCGGCTGCGCCCAACAGCTGGAGACGGTCTGACGCAGACGCGCTCAACGCCGTACAGACGGTTCCATCCGGGCGGCGATAACAAATCTGTTTGCTGCCGTCCGCAGCCCAATTCAGGCGAGCAAGCGGAGTGCCGTTTTTCCGCAGGGCATACGCCGTAGCGTGGCTGCGGTTGGGATACAGCATACAGCAACTCGGATTTTCTCCCTCCAGGCGCAAAAGGTAAAGCGGGGCGCCGCTCATGGGCTGCGGGGCTGCCTGTGCCAGATAAAAATGTTTCTGCCCGCGCTGCACCGGCATGATGGGAACGCACCAGCACGGCAGGTTCTCCGGCGTGACATTCCGCGTGCCTCCCGTATCGCTGTATAGATAGAATCCGGTTCTCCCGGCGGCGGTGATACCACTCACCAGCAGGTTTCCGTCCGGCTGCCGAAAGACGCGCTCAATGTTCACCAACTCCGGCACGGAAATGCGTGTCCGTTCATCACCGTGAACCAGCTCCAGCTCATTCGGCTGCTCCGTGGTCAGCACCGGTTGCCGCAACGCAGCATCGGCCGCCGCTACATAGGCAAGAGAAATGTCCTGATAACGCTGCGCCAGGTGTTCATCTGCCCCGGCTTGCCCCGGCAAAGTGAGCCAGAAAACGCAAAAAATGAGCCAAGTACGCATGTCATCAGCAAAATCGGGCAGCAGCAAAGTTTCCCCGGCTGCTGCCCGATGAAGGTTGCTATTTGTTTCAGGCTTTAGTAAGAACTATTACGCCCGGTTCCTTTGCAATGGTAGCAATTATACTGAGTATTGCCATTAAAACCGGTTCCATTGCAGAAAGAGCAACGGTAACCCATCTCAGCCTTGAGTGAATCGGTATCAATCGTAGCGCCGATGGAAAGACCGGCAGCGGTTACACATACGGCGGCAAGCGCCATCATCATTTTCTTCATCTTCTTAAATGGTGTTTAGGGTTTATTGCTGCACCCGCCGTTTCCCGAGAGAAATTCCACAGGAGAATGGTGCATCTTTCAACCACTCCCTTGCAGCGGGTACGCTTCTTTTATATCTCTTTTGCTACCGCCAGTCAAGCTGTTTGTACACTTTTATATCCCCGCAAGGCATTTTTTGGAGCTTTTTCGATAAAAGAACAACTTTCCACAGCATATCATGCCAGAGATTCAGGTTTTTAGAGGCAAAAAAAAGCCACCCCGATGGGATACCCCCGGGATGGCAAGAAAAGGAAGCGAAGGAGCGGTCTTATCAATCCGGCGACTTCAGTTTATATCCATTACTCGTGGTTTGATTTATTGCTCAGATTTTTCTTATAGGTCTGCAAGGCAAAGCCGAGTGCGCCGAGGATGAAGAAGAGGTCATCTATCTGGCCGGGGCCGATGAGTGCATCCGGGATGAGGTCAATGGGAAATATGAGGTAGCCCAGAGCCAGCACGCCCAGCAGGATGCTCAGCTTGCCGCGAATACCGCTCTTGCTCAGCACCTGGAAAAAATATCTCACGGTTGATAATTTGGAAATCCTTGCCATATACTTATGTGTACCCGGAAGGTACCATTCAACTCAATATTTATCAAGACAATTGTAACAAATTATTCGGCAAACGGTTCCGCGCGTGTGCAGAAGTGCCGCAGAAGCTTCCGACAGCTGATTTTTTCATTGTCTTTCGGGGTGGGATGTGGTAGTGTGGGGGTATGAAGCTCTCCGTTCTCATTCTTTTTGCGTTTTCTACCGTAGTCTCCACCGTCTCTGCCGCGCAGGCATGGGTGGATGGAGTGAGTCAATCAAGCGGGTGGTATGATGCCAACAAGGAGAATCCCAATGCAGCAGACGGAGATAACGATTTATGCTGGGCGGCCTCCGCTTCCAACCTCATTGCATGGTGGCAGGATAAATACCGTACCCCGGCCGACGTTCCGGATGGCGTTGACAGCATCTGGGCAACATATAAGAATGCCGCCACGGATGATGTCGGCGGGGATACTCACGCAGCTTTTCAATGGTGGCTGACAGGTGTCTATGTGCCCACCAATGATGAGGAGGATGCCCGCTCGATTTTCGCCCAGGCATCCACCTCCGTCCTGCCTGCATTTGAAGGTTATTATTACGAAGAATACGGCGAAGAAATGATGCGGCTCTGGCCAAATTTTGAACTCGAGCGCTGGGAGTATTCACTGGAGAGCTTTTTCTGTATAAATGATCGTGCCCCTGTAACGTCCGAAAACATCATATCGCTCGTATTACAGGGATGCGGTATGGGGCTCGGACTTGCCCAGGACAATAACGCCGGATTCGGCCACGCCATAACGCTCTGGGGGATTGAGTATGATGACAGCACGCATGACATCTCCCGCCTGTGGCTGACCGATTCTGATGACAAGCAATACAACTTCGGGCAAGACGGCTTATTCATGGTTGATGTCACCACCCGAGATAACAAGTTGTACATCGATACGCCCGACAGCAACTGGTACTCGGAGGCGGAGGATATCTACATCAGTCATCTCTTTGCCATTAACCCCGAAGTCAGCACCGCATGGGGTATCCCCTTAGCTGTGCCGGAACCCTCCACTGCCACGCTTTCTCTGCTGGGGTTGACGGCGTTGCTAGCCCGCCGCAGAAGGAAGTAATTAACGCAGGCCATGCGATAAGAATCCTTTTGCCCGGCAGCACAATGGCAAACGCGCCGCTTGTTTTACTCGCAAGCGGAGCGTTGGTGCTCCGAGCGTTGCCTGTTGCGAGCCGGGGAATGACAGCCGCATAAGCACCATTGCAAACTCTGCCATAGCCAAGGATACTGAGCCACCTGCGCGCGCGCAGCGGGCGTGTACCCATGTCACATTTTTTGCTTGCCACACAGCCACACAGCTGTATCATAGTGATTGACGGTTCAAACTCGTTGACACACAGGTGTACGCGTTTTTCCGTCTCCATCCTCTCCCGGTTCCCCGTTACGTGCTGCTTGCAAACCACGGCGGCGGAATCGTTACTGATATAATATCAATAGATAATATGGCTGAACATCACACTCAGGGCAGGCAGGGACAAGGAGCCCGCCGCCGCCACAACAACAGACGACCGAATCGCCGGCGCATGCCCCGCCCGGACGATAAGCAACCCACCAAACCCTCACTTTTGCAACGTATTCTCCGTTTCTTTGGCTTCGGGAAGAAAAAGAAGGCTGATTTCAACGAGGGAAGCGACAAAAAAAACCGTAAACAAGCCCGGCAGAACGTCCGCATAGCCAAAGGACGCCAGCAGGAGGCCAACCATAACGGCGGCAACCCCGCCGCACGCCACCGCCGCAGATCCACATCTGTCCCCCCCACGCGCAATGCCCGGCTCTATGTAGGCAATTTGTCCTATGAGGCATCGGAATCAGAATTGGAGGATCTCTTTAAGGGCTTTGGAGACGTGCGCAGCGTGGAAATCATTTACAACAACCGCACATACAAGAGCAAAGGCTATGCCTTTGTGGAGATGCGCAAGCTGGAGGATGCGCAGCGAGCAGCGGAGATTCTGCATGGTCAACCTTTCATGGGGCGAGAGCTTATGGTGAGTGCCGCCAGTGAAAAAAATGCTGATAATCCCGCAGAGGAAACGCCCGCCGGCGCAGAAGCCACAGAGAGCAAGACGGAGTAAAAAACAGCAATCCATCTTTTCAAACGGTCGGTGATACGTCACCGGCCGTTTTCTTATTGTTCCCCCCCTTCTGAGAATCAACCCAGCCGATGTTCAAAATCGGCATAGTTAAAGCGGCGAGAGTACTTAATCTGCCCATCCCGGCACAACAAAGCAATGTCCGGATGAGGCACCCCGTTGAAATGGGTAGTCTTAACAATTGTATAGTGGGTCATATCATCCAACACCAGCTCGTCACCAACCTTCAAGGGAGAGTCAAAGGAATAATCACCAATGACATCTCCGGCCAGGCAAGTGGGAGCCCCCAGACGATACGTGCACGCTTTTTCCCCGGGGATACCGGCAGCACTGTAGGTTTCACCCGGCAATGAAACAGCCGGCACACCGCTGCCCTGAGCCTTAATGGCAAACAGCTCCGGGCGATAAGGCATTTCCAGGACATCCGGCATGTGAGCACTGGCACTCACATCCAAGATAGCATGCTGAAATCCCAGTGATTCGAACACGTCCAACACCCGGGTGCGCAGGACTCCGGTGTGAATAAACCAGGCTTCACCCGGCTCCAGATACACCTCTACCCGGTACAGCTCCCGAATTTCCCGCAGCAGTGCAATCAATGCAGCACGGTCATAATCCGGCTTGGTAATCCAGTGACCGCCGCCCAAATTCAGGTAGCGGATTTTCGGGGAAGCAAGTAGAGCCGCAAACTGTTTTTCAAACGCGCGGAAGGTATCGACGAGCTCCTGAGCCCCCTGCTCACAAAGCGTGTGAATGTGTAAGCCGGATATGCCGGACAAATCAACCCCTTCCAACTGCTCAAGCGGAATACCAAGGCGAGAACCGGGCACGCACGGGTCATAGAGTGCCGTATGCCCCGTGGAATAACAGGGGTTGATACGCAGCCCCAGCTGCAGCTCACCGCTCCGCACGCGGGGGTGCTCCAGACACCGGGCGCGATATCGCTGCCACTGGGGAATGCTGTTAAAGTCAATATGGTGAGCAAAGTTCAGCAGTTCTTCCAACTCCTCCTCCCGATAGGCCGGGGAATACACAGCCAGATGCCCGCCCATGTGGTGCTGCGCCAGTCGAGCCTCATACAAGCCGGAGGCACAGCACCCAGCGGCAAAGGGGCGCAGGGCATTCAGACAGGCCGTGGTGGAACACGCCTTGAGCGCAACAAGCATGTGAGCCCCGGAAGCTGCAGCCACCTCCGCCAGCAGGCGGGCATTGCGCTCCAAAGCTGTTTCCGAAATCAGGAAAGTAGCCACAGGCGAAGGGAACTACTGTTAGCGGTTGCGGCGGTTGCGGCGGCGGTTGTTGCGGGGTTTCTGCGGTGCGGGTTTGGGGGCTTCCGCCTCAGGAGCCACCACGGGAGCAGGTGCTGCCTCATTTTTCACCTCCGGCACAGGGTTAATGGGAGCTTCCGTTGCAGCGGGTTCCTCCGGTTTGGCAGCAGCTTCCGCCTCCGCCTGCTTGCGCTGCTCCTCCTTAAGCTTGGCTTCCACCTGCAGCAAGGGGCGAATCAGCGACTCATTTAACCGCTTGGCCTCAGCACGCACACCAATGGGGTGATTCCCCAAGGCAATCTTTTTGCTCAAATCTCCCGCCTGAAACCATGCCACGTAGGCTCCTTTCATGTTACCGAGAGAGTTCTCCAAATCTGCCGAGGCAATCAGCAGCTTGATGTAGGAAATGGCCATGGTAGGGGTGACCACACGCAACGCCGGCACCAGCTCCAAGCCCTTCTTGTAGGTCTCACGCGCCTCCTCAGAATCCCCTTGCACATTGAGACAATCCCCCAGGCAGCGGTAAGAATCCATCACAGAAGACGCTGCGAGTGCTACCTCCGGCGGCACGTTATTTTCCTCCAGCGGCTTGGTTTCATCCGGGTGTAATTCCTTAAAGATGGCGAGGTCATACTCCAGAGACTTGCGAAAATGCTCCAGGGCCTCAGCAGACTTTCCCTGATAGAGAAGGCAGGCTCCCATCCCGGACTCAATCATACTGCGGGAGCGGTTGGCATCTCTCCCGTTGCGGATATCCTCCGGCAGGGAATCCACCTGTTGCAAGGCATCCTGATAGGCGGTATAAGCCTTGGCAAACGCCCCCAAATCACAGGTCATTCCGGCAATCAGTAAAGCCGTGCGGGCACGTTCCTCCGCCATATCCGGCTCCTTTTCCAGAGAAGCATAGTAATCATTGAGCAGTGCCAGTGTATCGCGCACCTCGGCATTTACCTCCGGGAACAGTTCCGGATTGCTCACTTTCTGCAACAGTTGAAACACAACATGGTCAAACAGAGCATCCCGGGATTTATCGAACGCGGAAAGCTCCGGTTCAGCCGGGGCTTCAACCGCCTGCTGCTCAGCTGCCGGAGCCGCCGTCTCTGTGCTTTCAGATGCAGCTTGATCATCCCCGCAGGAACAAAGAGCCAGCGCACTTCCTCCCCCCAGCAGTGCTACCGCCATACTGCGAACACTCAACTTATACTCAAAAAACTTCATACGCGTCTATTCTGGACTTTTCGTCCGCCTGCGTCAAGCTCATTTTGAGCCCCATTTGCGTCTGTAGTGATTAATCTCAGCACTTTCACCGCCAAATCTTGAAAAAAAAGCTTTTTTTTACCCATAAGAATCACTTTTTGCTTGTCTTTTCCCTCTTGAATTGGCTAGAATAGAGAACACCGAACGACATGAAACATCTTTCCCTCCTCAAAACCATTTCGCTGACCTGCGGGGCTATTGCCTTAAGCACCGCCGCCAGCTCCTGCTCCAACGTAACGCTGCCCCTGCTCAAGGCCAAGCAGCTCACGGAGAGCGTGAACCCCACCATTTACAGCTACAATGATGCGTGCTCTCCCCGCGTTCGCACCTGCACAGAGGCCGGCCCCCTGCCCGACAACGTGGAACGCGCGCTGAACATGTGGTTGCGCAAGTCTGTTATCAAGCAGGTATCTTACGCGTATCCCCAATATTACATTGCCATGATTAACCCGCGAACCGGCAAGCAGATGACCTGGGCCATTTGCTCCGACGGTCAGGGTAACATGACCGGTATTCTCATCCCGCGTGACGGCGTGGCAGCCTGGGATCTTCCCTTTGTCGGCAACTACAAGATGTACGTGTGCGACTCCAAGGAACGCAAGGCCATCAGCGATGCCGTCATGGAAACACTGGCCGATGCCGGGTACGACACCTACCGCATCGACACCCGCAAAGCAGGCGGACTTCAGTCGGAGCAGTATCTCATCTCCAAACCGCTCACCGACACGGAAAAGGCTCGCATTGAAGAGTTGAGAAAGGCAGAAGCGGAAGCCACGGCAACATCTGAGGAAAGCACCGACACAGAGGACAGCGACACCTCTACGGAGCCGCCCGCAGAGGATGTGGACAACATCGACGAGGGAAGTTCGGACGAAAGTAGCGACTCTGAGGAGGACAGCAGTTCCAACGACGAGGGAAGCTCAGATGAGGAGACTTCAAGTGATGAAGAAAGCTCCGAAGATGAGACCTCTGAGGAGGACAGCTTCTGAGTTGAGCCTCCGGCATAACATTCTGACCGCTGTGGTATCCCCGCAGCGGTTTTTTTTGTATTACAGAGCACGAACACTGAGACGGGGCACCACCTATTCACCGCTTAGCCCCGCTGCTTACAACAGCAGCTTAATTCTCAACAAACAAGCGGCACAATTCAACTGACAGAGCTTCCGAAGAAAGCGCATGCAAGGCAGTCTCACCCCCCGGGAAACGGAGTCGCCAGCGTATAACGGCGGAGAGTAATTGCAGGTACAGCTCCGGCTTCTCTTCCGCTGCGGCTGTAAACACGACCAGCCGCGCCTCACCACCGCCCCAGGGAATTCCGCCCCGGCTGCGAGCCACATACACCGCAGCCACGGGGAGCCCGCTCACGCGAGCATGCGGCACGGCCATACCGCGTCCCACATAGGTGGGTTCGCCCGCCTCCCGCAACAGGGCAGCGGACTCCATAACGGCACTATCAACACCAAGCTGTGCCGCCACCTCACAGGCAAGCAGGCTCACAACCTCTGCAGAGGACATTCTCTCCGGCAGCGGCTCTGCCCTCACCATGACTAACGGGGACTGAACGGTGGTATTCATGCGACGCGATGAACAGTACCACACCCACCGCTGCCCCGCAAGTCATTAACCCTATGCTGACAGACAAAACACCCGGCAGGTTTTCCTGCCGGGTGGGTTCATGATGGGGAAAATGCGTTACTCAGCGTCTGCGGCGGCGGCATGCCAGCCCGGCCAGGGCCAGCAGAGAAAGCGTGACCGTGGTCGGCTCCGGAACAGAGGCCACCAGATAAAGTGCCTGCGAACCATTCTCCTGCTCCACAGCCGCCAGATTGATTTGCATTGTCTCTTGCACCCCCGCAATGGCAAAGGTCAGGTTCCCCTGCACGCTGTAATCCTTCACATCGCTGAAGAGGAGGTACCATGTAGCATTGCCACGCGACTCGGCAGTCAAGTCAGTAGACAGGGTGATAGCCTGACCGTTTGTCCCGTCGAATACCAGAGAGCCCACATTGGCCATGGAATAATAGCTGCCTTGCTGCACGAGGAAGCTGCCCCCCTCCAGCGTCACCACTTCTGCCGTAATGGCATCGATAAACTCTACCCCGCTCACCGGGGAACCGTCGCGAGCGGCAAACACAGCCACACCGTAGCTGCCGGTATAGGGCTCAGTATCCGCCAGCAGCTCCGCACCGTCACCGAAGATGAAGCTTTCTGCGGCAAGGGAGCTCTCCGCATCAACACTGAGCACGGCCCCATCCAGCAGGCGGACACCGCTATCCTCACCGGTAAAGCTGATGCTTCCACCGGCGTACGCAGAGAGGGTACCGCTGCCTTCGTAGCCGCCGTGTTTCACCTCGATGCTGTTCCCTTCCCCACCGGCAATCAGGTCACCGGTAAAGCCCTCATTGCGGTTAGCCGTGAAAGCAAGGCTGCCACTTCCGGCAACCAGCTCCAGACGCCCGCTACCGGAGAGGATTTCCGTGCCGGCGGTCTGGTTATCCGCCGCAGAGGAAAGCTCCAGAGAACCGTTCAGCAGGGTATTCTGCGCCGTGTAGGAGCTATCGGCATCCACCTGCATCTTGAGTGATGATTCCTGCGCCACATCCACATTGCCAGCCAGCGTACTGTCTGTTGTTGCAGAAAGGTCCAGCGCCGTGCCGTTTTCCACGACCAGGGAAGTACCGGCGGCGGCATGGAGAGAGCCACTGCCCAGCGCACCCTCTGCCTGCACACGCAGCGTACCTTCCTGCAGCTCCACCCCCTGCGTGAAATCATTGTTCAACGCCAGGCTCAACGAGCCGCTGCCGCGCTTGACAAGCTGCGTTTCTCCGGAAATTTTCCCGCCGCCATCGGTGAAGCTGTAGTCGCGCTCGGCCTCCACCACGATGAGACCGGGGCTCACGGCATCTGCAATGCTGACGGCCGCCGGGCTCACGCATTCATCTCCGAAATAAACCTTCTTGCTGTCCAGATAGGTTTCCGCATTGCCGCTGAAGAAGTCACTCCAGTTGGTATCTGCGTTCACATTCCACTCCCCGGTACCGGCGGCATTGCTCCAGACAATGATATCCGGCGCATGGAACACCAGCTTGCAGACTCCGGCGGACTCCACCCATTCCAGATGCTCAAAGGAGCCTGCCCCGGCCACCTGAATCAAATTCTCATTCCAGTTGGAGGTCGTCCAGTAACTCGGGGAGATATCCGTCACGCCCTTATCCTCTGCCAGCGACATGAGCGTGTAGGTATTGCCGCCATCGATACCGCCAGCGGCGGATAGAGTGATGGTGATAGCCCCGAATGACGGGATACCGTGGAGGATAAGCCCTGCCTCCGTATACCCCGTACTGCTCAGCGCATTGGCTTCGGATACCTCCATATTCAGGATGGAACCGCTTGCAAAGAACACGCGGTCATCCGACTGCTCGGACGAGGAGGGGGTGACGATATCATTCCCGGCCCCGGAAACGAGCAGAGCAGTCCCCCGTGCCATGTTCAGAGAGGGTGCAGAAAGTGTGGCATTCCCCATCAGAATGATTCGCCCGCCGGAGTTGACAGCCACGCCATTCGCCGTTCCCTCTCCACCGAAGAGCAACTGACTGCCGGTGGACAGAGACAGCGTACCGGCTCCACTGTATCCACCCTCATTCACACGCAGAATATTCTTCTGCCCCGCCACCGACAGACTACCGCTGAAGCCGTCATTTCTGAGGACGGTAAACTGACCGCCGTCTGTATCCGGCGCAAGTCGGAGTTCGCCTGAACCGCTCAGAGAAGCAGTCGTGCCCGTGTCGAATCCATCCCGGAAAATCAATTTACCGTCTACTACGGTACTCTCTGCGCGGAAGATGCTGTCGGTGCCCACTTTCAGTGTGGCACCTCGTGCCACTTCCACCGCGCTCTCCACGGAGCTTCCCGACGCGAGGCTGACGCTTGCCCAGTTCTCCACCACCAGAGAGGTACCTGCACTGCTGCTCAGCGCACCGGTGCCAAGCGCTGCATCTGCCTGAAGCCGCAGCGTACCTTCCTCCAGCACCACACCGCCGGAAAAAGCATTATCCAGAGCAATGGAAAGAGTACCGCTGCCCTGTTTCAGTATTCCACCGGTGCCGGTAATCGTACCGCCGCCATCGGCAAAGGTGTAGTCCCTGTCCGCTTTCACCAGAATGTCGCTGATGTGCACCTCCTCCGTGATACGGACAGGTGAATCGCTCGTGCAGGAATCCATGAAGCGCACGGCATCGCCGTGCATGAACACATCCGAGTTCGCCACCGTGAAACGCTTCCAGTTTTTGTCACCCTCCACATCCCAGACCCCGGTGCCGGTGCTGTCTCGCCACACAATGGCATCCGGTGTATTGAGCAGCAGTTTGGTTCCATCCTCCGACCAACTGAGGTCACTGAAAAGGATTTCCCCGCCGACCTGTATCAGCTCATCATTCCAATAGGTCTCACCATCAGGCTCTAACGGAATATCCAATTTATTTACCGAAGACATCAGCACATAGGAAGTATCTGCCTGCAGTGCCGCTGCGTCATCCACCCGCACATTCAGGTATATTTTGTCCCCCTCCTGCGGGGCACTGTAATCATCCGGACTGTTTGCGCCGAAGATAACCAATCCGCCGACGTTCAGGACGGCCGCTCCTCCGTCGAGCGCATTTCCGCTTCCTACGGTCATATCCAGCGTAGAATCATAGAGGAGGTAGAGCCCATCATACCAGTTTGATTCGGTCTCCGAGGCGAGACTGAGCTTGTTGCCTGCACCGGAAACGATCAGGGTACTGCCACCTTCCATCACCACCTTACCGGCGACCATTTTACCGCCATCCTGAAGGGCTATAACACCGCCATCCATCATCCAGGCATCGAGATTCTGCGTCACCTCTTCCCACCCCAGAGTTTCAGTATTGCCGTACAGCATCAGAATTTCATTACCCGCGCCCTCTACAATGAATTGTCCTGCTCCGCGATACCCCTGCGAGCCAAACCGCATGGTATTGTTTGAACCACTCACTTTAAAGGTACCGCTGAAATCGGAAACGTAGTTATTCAGCGTCGGCCCGGCAAAGATGAACGTATTTCCGTTGCCGCTCAACTCTACTAAACCGGAACCGGAAATGTGCGTAGGCTTGCCCGTTGAGTTATTTCCATAATAAAACCATTCACCGGTCAATACCAGCGTGCCGTCAATCTGACACTCCCCGGCATGCATCCTCGCCGTGTCAGAAAAGTCGAACTCGAGATAAGAGCCTTTCGCCACTTCCAGGTTACCCAGGATGGTGTGATTCGTACCGCTCAGGGTTATAGAGGTGTTATTATCAAGGCGCAACGTTGCTCCATCCTCCAACCGAACCGCACCGGAGCCGAGGGCCTTGCTGTCAAGCACCTCCAGCGTACCACCCTCCACATGCACTCCGCCTGTAAAATCATTATCAAGCGCCAGAGTAAGCGTGCCGGTGCCCTGCTTAAGCAACTTGGCTGAGCCGGTAATCTTACCGCCGCCATCCACAAAGGTATAATCGCGCGTGGCGTTTACCGTAACATCGCGGGGTGCCACATCAGCCGTTATGGAGACATCCACCGGGTCTGTGCAGTCATCCGAGAACAGCACACCGAAGGGGACGGCATTATCGCCGAGCGAGCTATCACGGTATTTGATACCATCAATCTCAGTCCCGGCTGCCATCCAGTTTCTGGCCTCATAATCCCACTGTGCACCGCCGGCCTTGTTGGTCCAGATACGGTCCCCAAGATGGGCATCCTCGTCGTACACATAAAACAGCTGGTTGTGGGAGCGATTCCAGAGCAAGTCGTTGAAAAGGGCATCACCCGACACGCTGACATTGTCGGTATTCCACAGATTCATATCAAAGGCAGCGTTGTTCAGCTTCAGCAGAGAGAACACGCCGCCATCACCTGCAGAGGCCACATCGGCATCAACGAACACCTCCAGATTAAGCTTATTCTGTGTCAGATTCAGGGCACCGTTCAGTGTCAGCACGGCCGCACCATCGGCCGACAGTCCGCTTTCATCATTCTGTGTGACACTTGCCGCATTGACCAGGCCCGCCGTCAGGTGCAGCCCGCCCGTATCATTCAGGTTCAGGGTGCCGTTCACGATGTTATTCACCCCGGCTGCCTTGAGCCTGCCGGAATTGATTGTGCCCGAGCTTACCTCCACAACCACGGATTCAGAGCTGCTCGTGTTCAGCAGGCTCAGCGAACCGCCCGAACAGACAAATGAATCCGCCTTCAGGTCGGCTCCATTCTCCAGAATCACACGACCTCTGCCCACCGTAATATCGCCCTTGACGACCTCCACCCCTGCATCGCTGCCCCGGAATGTGATATCTCCGCCATGGGTATCGTTAAAGAGGACACGGAGTTGGTGGCTGTCCGTGCTCTCGGCATAAATGCGGTCATTGTCAAACAACACCGAGCCAGCTCTGGCATCAATTACCAGATTAGCATCCGTCCCGGAGCCGGCAGCCGTGCTCATATACAGGGCGGGTGCATCATGACCGGTAAAGGTAACGCTGTCATTTCCCACGATTGTCACCCTCCCACGGGAATAAATGGCCTCACCGTTTCCACCGGCCTTATTACCGGAGAAAAGCACCTCCCGGTTTTGTTCTATGGTGATGATTGAATTTTCAGCACCGTAGATGGCACCACCGTGTCCGGCTGCTTCGTTATTACTGAAGGTAATATCACCATTAGACGACATTGCAATCACAGCCCCTTTCTCCAGATGAATGGCACCACCGCCCAAATCATCATTCCCATGGCCTACCAGATAGGTCGGATCTGTACCGGCCTTGTTACCTGTGAAGCGAACGTCGGCATCATTATTCCACAGGGACAGATTGGCAGCCTCGGCCAGATAAACGGCACCACCGCCTCCCGACTGTGCCGTGTTGCTCTCAAATTCAATGATGTCGTCATTATACTCGAAATGGAAGTGGGAGTCCTTGTCGCCGAAAATCGCACCGCCGCGCCCGGAGGCAAAATTTTCATTGAAAAACACGCCATTCTCATTCCACTTGATGTTGACTTCTGAAGCCTGCAACATGGATGCAAGAGAATACCCGGCATAAATAGCTCCACCGTCCGCTTCAAAAACCGGATTCAGCACCGATTCCGAGCGACCGATGATTTCTGCGCGGTTACGCAGGAAAGAAACGGCTCCTCTATTATATTTCAGCTCAAAGTTATACCCACCGGAAATCTTGACAGCCCCGCCCAGAGCTCGGGTGGGCTCCATTCCATCGGGCACAGCGTCCACGGCTACCCGATTATCATGGAACATAACCTGTCCTTTGTTCGAAGAAATGGAGAAAGTCCCGCCGGAAGAAAATGTTATCGCCTCGATAAAGGACGAAGGTATGGAACCCAGATGAATGGCACCGCCCCAGGAAAGATTACCGCCGACGGCATAGCAATTCGTAAAGGCCACGTCCCCGTAGTTATGGCTGATGCTGCCGTCACCCAGCAGATAAATGGCTCCGCCGCTCGCCACGCTTCCCTTGAGGATGCCGGTCAGCACACGCAGGTCCTCATCCTCCTGTATCACCCCCACCCGGTTGAAGACGATGTTGCCGTCATTATCATCCATGGTCAACCCATTTGAGAAAATCGCACCACCCGCCCCTTCAAAAAAGCCATATTTGTTAAACAATTCAATATCGCCCTTCGTGCTGCTATAAATCTCCACATCCTCGAAACGGATATCGCCGTCATTGTAGGTAAAGGACGTAGTTCCGTTCACCGTGAAAATGGCTCCGCCCAGTGCCGTCACATTGGAAATAAGGTTGCCCTCACCCTGAACATCAGCCCGGATATTGCTGAAGAGAATGCTGTTATTTTCTGTAAACGATACCCCGGCTTTTGCCCCGGGAGAGGCTTTCACCAGACTGTCATTCGCCCCCAGCACACCACCGGCCAGCAAATTGGCCGAAACAAACCTGTACGAGACATTCTCATCACACGTTTCATTGCTGATATTGCGGAAAATCACCTGATTCAGATTCTTGAACTCATATTGACCCCAGTTAAGCACCTGCCCCACACTATGCCCGGAATCGCTCCCTCCGTCAAAGGTCAACGAATATGTTGATGAACCCGCACTCTGAAACGTAGCATTGATGCGGTCATACAGGTGGCGCTCTGTCCATGCCTCATTCCACCCTGTCTCCAACCAACCGTCATACAGACTGTCCTCGTTCACGGTGATATCCGTATGCAGCTTAAAGGTGGCGTTTACCTTCTCCTCCAGCCCATCTTCCATGTCGGACGTCTTCCTAATATCGTAGGTCTTGGTATGGTACACCACATTGGGCAGCAGACCGTCTATAAAATCGATAATAACACCGCCCAGCTGCTGGGGTGCTTCTACGGAGGGTGCCGGAACAGTACCGCTTGCCCAGGTGACCCCGGGTATCAATACGCTTGCCAGGATATAACGGAGAACATTGCGCGTTACCTTCATAGGCCGTCAGTCTAACTAACTGATTTCGGCGTGTCAACAACCAATTGTAACAATGACTTATTTTTTTCTACCGAATTGGTAGTTTTTTCATATTTCGTCTACCCGAAAACAAAAAAAAAGCACCCGGCAGGTAAACCTGCCGGGCGGGGTAAAGACGTTGTACCAAACGCATCAGGCGAACACGCCCACAGCCTCGGAAGCGCAGGCTATCATGTAGTCGCGGTTCAGCTTGGCGATATTGTCCACGGAGATACCCTTCGGGCAGGCGGCCTCGCACTCGTACTGGTTGGTGCAGTTGCCGAAGCCCATGGCATCCATCTGGCGCACCATGGCGAGCACGCGCTTGTTCTTCTCCGGGTGCCCCTGGGGCAGCAGGTTGAGGTGAGCAGCCTTGGCAGAGGTGAAGAGCATGGCAGAGCTGTTCTTGCAGCTGGCCACGCAGGCACCGCAGCCGATACATGCAGCGGCATCGAAAGCGGCATCTGCCGTCTTCTTGCGCACGGGCATGTTGTTGGCGTTCGGAGCGGAACCGGTTCGCACATCCACGAAACCGCCGGAAGCAATGATGTTGTCCAGAGCAGTACGGTCTACCACGAGGTCACGCAGCAGAGGGAACGCGCGGGCGCGGAAGGGCTCAATCCACACCGTGTCGCCGTCCTTGAACTGGCGCATGTGCAGCTGGCAGGTGGTCACGTGCTTGCCGCCGTGGGGCACACCGTTGATGGTCAGGGAGCACATACCGCAGATACCCTCGCGGCAGTCATGGTCAAAGTGAATCGGCTCAATGCCGTCCTTCACCAGCCCCTCGTTCACGATGTCCAGCATCTCCAGGAAGGAGGCCTCCTCGGGAATGTTGGTTGCCTTGTAGGTTTCGATGCGGCCCTGAGCCTGAGCGTTCTCCTGGCGCCAAACCTTGAGCGTAAGATTAAGATTTGCCATAATATGAAAGATGTAAAAGGTTAAATTCGATTACTTGTAGGAACGAATGGCCAGGTGGACATTGTCGAAGGTGAGATTCTCCTTGTGAAGAACCGGCAGCTCGCCCGTGCCCTTGTACTCCCAGCAGGCCACGTAGGCGAAGTTGGCGTCATCGCGCTTGGCTTCACCGTCAGCCATCTGGTGCTCAAGACGGAAGTGAGCACCGCAGGATTCCTCGCGGTTGAGAGCGTCGTAGCACAGCACCTCGGCAAAGTCGAGGAAAGCAGCCACGCGCCAGGCTTTCTCCAGCTCCATGTTCATACCCTCGGTAGAACCGGCAACCTTCACGTTGCTCCAGAACTCATCGCGGATGCCGGGAATCTTCTCGATGGCTTCCATGAGGGATTCCTTCGTGCGGCCCATACCGACCTTGTCCCAGACCAGCTTGCCGAGCTCGCGGTGGATTTCGTCCGGGGTGCGGGTACCCTTCACGTTCATCATCTTGTTGATGCGCTCCTTCACGGCATCCTCAGCCTCCTTGAATTCGGGGGCGGCGGTGGTGACACTGCCGGGCTTCTGCGTGGTGAGATAGGTGGGCAGCGTGGAAGCAATCACGAAGTAACCGTCGGAGAGGCCCTGCATCAGAGCGGAAGCACCGAGACGGTTGGCACCGTGGTCAGAGAAGTTAGCCTCACCCAGCACATGCAGACCGGGGATGGAGGACATGAGGTTGTAGTCCACCCACAGACCACCCATGGTGTAGTGAGAGGCGGGGTAAATCATCATGGGCTGCTCGTGCGGGTCAACGGCGGTGATTTCCTCATACATCTCGAAGAGGTTGCCGTACTGGCCATCAATCCACTCCTTACCCATGCGGGCAATGGCGTCCTTGAAGTCCAGGAACACACCGCGACCGGTAGCGGCCACACCGCGCTCATCATCGCAGGCTTCCTTAGCGGCGCGGGAGGAGATATCACGCGGAGCCAGGTTACCGAAGGACGGGTACTTGCGCTCCAGATAGTAGTCACGATCATTCTCAGCCACATCGGAGGGCTTCATCTCGCCCTTGCGAATCTTCTCAGCGACCTCGCGGCTCTTGGGAACCCAGATACGGCCGTCGTTACGCAGAGATTCGGACATGAGGGTGAGCTTGGACTGGTAGTCGCCCTTGACGGGGATACAGGTGGGGTGAATCTGCGTGAAGCAGGGGTTGGCAAAGTAGGCACCCTTCTTCCAGCAGGCGCAGGCAGCACCCACGTTGCAGCCCATGGCGTTAGTGGAAAGGAAGAACACGCGGCCATAACCACCGGTGGCCAGCAGCACGGTGTCACCGGCATAGCTCTTGATTTCGCCGGTCACCATGTCGCGCACCACAATACCCTTGGCATGCCCGTCCACGACCACGAGGTCGAGCATTTCGGTGCGGGGGTGCATCTCGATATGACCCTTGCCGATTTCCTTCTCCATGGCCTGGTAGCAACCCAGCAGAAGCTGCTGGCCGGTCTGACCGCGGCTGTAGAAAGTACGCTTGAGCTGGGAACCGCCGAAGGAGCGGTTGTCCAGCAGACCGCCGTATTCACGACCGAAGGGAACACCCTGAGCCACGCACTGGTTGATGATGTCGCAGGACACCTCTGCCAGACGATACACGTTTGCCTCACGGGCGCGGAAGTCACCACCCTTCACCGTGTCGTAGAAGAGGCGGTAGACGGAGTCACCGTCGTTCTGGTAGTTGTGGGCAGCGTTGATACCACCCTGAGCGGCGATGGAGTGAGCGCGGCGGGGGCTGTCCTGGTAGCAGAAGCACTTCACGTTGTAGCCCTGCTCAGCCAGCGTGGCAGCGGCGGAACCGCCGGCCAGACCGGTACCCACCACCAGCACGGTGTACTTACGGCGGTTATTGGGGTTGATGAGCTTGGCCTCGCGCTTGTACTTGGTCCACTTCTGCTCAATGGGACCGTCCGGAATGCAGGAATCCGGCATGTAGTCGCTTACGGGAAACTTGATGTCGTTCATAAGTGTCTGTCAGATGAGAAAATTACTTGAGAATACCCGTGAGCACAGCCACCGGGATGGAGATGAAACCGCCGCAAACCACAATGGCGAAGAGAACGGCAACCAGATTGTAGAGCGGGCGCACCTTGCGGGTAGCAAGACCCAGCGTCTGCAGGATGGACTGCACACCATGGCGCACATGCATGAACAGGCAGCAGATAGCCACAATGTAGAAGAGGGAGCACCAGTGGTTGGAAAACGCAGCCTTGATGTGGTTGTAGCAATCGTGCGGGTCACCGTTGAAAGTCAGCTGCCACAGGTGGAACACCAGGAAGCAGAAAATCATCACACCCGTGAGCACCATCGTGCGGGAGGAAAGCGTGGCCTTGAGCGTACCCTCCTTCTGGTAGTGGGTGCGGGCGGTCACGTTCTCATACTTGAGCACCAGCGTGAGCACCACGTGCACCAGCAGAATGGCAAGAAGACCCAGGCGGATAGCCATGAGCAGCCAGGCAGGCATGGTGTGCAGGCCGGTCGCGTATGCGTCAATCCAGGAGGGCTCACCGGCATCGGTATTTCCACCGTAGATGGTCATGTTACCGGCAAGGTGTCCCACGAGGAACAGGAGGAGGCACGCCCCGGTCAGCGCCACAAGAATCTTGCGGCCGATGGAGGACGTGACAAACTTACATGCTGTCGTGATAATGTCGTTCATAAGTGCAATAACGTCTTTGCGTGAATAACCATACTCCATCCCGCTGTAAAATGCAAGCACCAATCGCCCCCCAGCGGCAAAAAATGCCCGTCAGAAGCCGATTGCCACAGCCGGAGTGCCGCCATGAGCGGTAGCAGGAAGGGAATCATGAGCTCTATGCGGACGGGGTGAAGGGGCGTATAAACAGCGCGGAATTGCCCGCACCGGGGCAATTCCGCGCCTGAAAAAATAGCGGAGATGTTTACTTGATAAGCCCCAGCTCGCGACCGGCCTGAGCAAAGGCAGCAATGGCGCGGTCAAGCTGCTCTGTAGTGTGAGCGGCAGAAATCTGGGTACGAATGCGTGCCTGTTCCTTGGGCACAACGGGGTAGAAGAAGCCCATGGCGTAGACACCCAGCTCCAGCAGGCGGGCACTCATACGCTGAGAAAGCGCGGCATCGCCGATCATGACGGGCACGATGGCGTGACCGGCACCGGCCAGGTTGAAACCGCACTGCTCCATGCCCTTGCGGAAGTAGGCAGCGTTGCTCTGCACGCGCTCGGTCAGTTCGGTGGAGGCTTCCAGCATATCCAGCACCTTGATGGTGGTGGCGGCGATGGCGGGCATCACGCTGTTGGAGAAGAGGTAGGGGCGGGATTTCTGGCGCAGCATGTCAACCACTTCCTTGCGGGCGGAAACATAGCCGCCGGACGCACCGCCCAGCGCCTTGCCGAAGGTACCGGTGGTGATGTCAATCTTGCCGAAGAGTCCGCAGTGCTCGTGCGTGCCACGACCGCGGGCACCCAGCACGCCCGTGGCGTGAGATTCGTCGAAGTGTACCAGAGCACCGTACTTCTCTGCCAGCTCATGAATCTTGTCCAGACTGGCAACAATACCGTCCATGGAGAACACACCGTCCGTGGAGATGAGGATGGTGCGGGCACCGTTGGCTTTGGCCTCCTGCAGTTTGGCCTCCAGGTCAGCCATATCGTTGTTGGCATAGCGATAGCGGGCAGCCTTGCAGAGACGCACACCGTCGATGATAGAAGCGTGGTTCAGCGAGTCGGACACGATGGCATCCTCCTTGGTGAGCAGTGCCTCAAAGAGACCACCATTGGCATCGAAGCAGGAGCCGAAGAGGATAGTATCCTCCGTACCAAGGAAAGCACTGAGGCGTTCCTCCAACTGCTGATGCAGAGTCTGTGTACCACAGATAAAACGCACAGAGGCCATCCCGAAACCCCAGCGGTCAATAGCCTCCTTGGCGGCCTTCTCCAGCTCAGGATGATTGGCCAGCCCCAGGTAGTTGTTGGCGCACATATTGATGACCGTGCTGCCATCTTTCAGACCCACCTCAGAGAACTGGGGGGTGTTGATGTAGCGTTCCTGCTTGAAGAGACCGGCTTCCTTGAGAGCAGCGAGGTCGCTTACCAGACGATTCTTGAAATCAGTGTTGTACATAAGATGATAAAGCTGCAACGAGCCGCGGGGATTGTACCCTCCGAAAGGCTTTCTGTCAATGTTGTATCCCGCCTGTTCAACGGCTTTTTGATTTTTTTGAATTTTTTTTGAACAAAATCGAAACATCCTGCATCACACCCTTATCAGTCAATAAAACCCGGCAGGGCGGTGAAGGAGAGAGCGCCATCCTGCCACCAAATGGGAGAGGCTGAGTTTCATAAGGTAGTAAGTAGAATGCGGGCGACCCGGTGGGTCGCCCGCGTTTTCTTTGCCCTCTCCGGGGCATGGTGCCAGATTTTTCCCTTGCGGGGCGGAACTGAATCAGGTAGAATGGCGGGCGTGAGTTATCAGGTCTTTGCCAGAAAATATCGCCCGCGCACATTCAAGGACGTGCTGGGTCAGGATCATGTGGTGCGCACGCTCTGCAACGCTATCGAGCAGAAACGGCTGGCGCATGCCTACCTCTTTGTCGGCCCGCGCGGTACCGGCAAGACCTCCACAGCCCGTATCTTTGCCAAAGCTCTCAACTGCAGCGGCGGCCCGAAGGTGGATTTCGACCCGGATGAGGATGTGTGCCTGGAGATAGCGGAAGGGCGCAGTCTGGATGTGCTGGAAATTGACGGTGCCTCCAACCGCGGTATCGACAATATCCGTGATTTGCGGGACAACGTGCAGTTCGCGCCCACGCGCGGGCAGTACCGCATTATCTATATAGATGAGGTACACATGCTCACCAAAGAATCGTTCAACGCGCTGCTCAAGACGCTGGAGGAACCGCCCGCGCACGTGATGTTCATCTTTGCCACCACAGAACCGCACAAGATTCTGCCCACCATTCTGTCGCGCTGCCAGCGTTTCGACCTGCGGCCAATTCCGGCAGATATCATTGCCCGACATCTGGTCAATATCGGTGCCAATGAAGGGGTAACCGTGTCAGAGGCAGCAGCATTTGCCATTGCCCGCGTAGCAGACGGCGGCATGCGCGATGCCCAGTCCATGCTCGATCAGCTTGTTTCTTTCTGCGGTAACAGCATTGAGGAGCAGGATGTCAACGATATCTTCGGTGTCACCAGCCGTGAAACGGTGGCGCGGGCTCTGTCATATATACTTGACCGGCAGCTTCCCAGCCTGCTGCACCTGGTGCATGAGCAGGCAGAAACCGGGCGTGACATGGGACAACTGCTCTCCGAAATCATGGGGGCCGTGCGTGAGCTGCTCATTGCCAAGGTCGCCCCGGAGGAAGCCACACTCTCCCTGCCGGAGCACTGGAGAGAGAACCTCACCGCCCTCATGGCACGCACGCCTGCTGACAAGATTGTGCGGCTCATGGAGGTGCTCTCCGGAGCAGAGGAACACATGCGCTGGAGCACCAACAAACGGCTGCATCTGGAGATGGGCCTCATCCAGGCCGTACACTCACTGGCAGAAGCCAATATCAGTGATATTATCCGCGCGCTCAACGGAGCCCCCCTGCCGGATACCCCCATCGCCACAGTCCCCCTGCCTGCAGCCCCCGTCATGCCGGGGCCCGCGCCGCAGCCGGCTCCAATTCCGCAACCCTTGCCTGAGCCCCCCCCACCGGCAAGGCCCGCACCTGAGCCGGAGATTGCCCCCATGCCGCCGGGTTTGGAACCCATTGACGATGCCCCGCCCATGTTCGGGAAGATAGCGCCGCCGCAAGCAGAGCCCGCCCTCCCCACAGACAGGGTCATGACCCCGGAGATGTGGAATACATTGGTGGCAGAGCTTCAACACCGTGCCCCGCTAAAGGCCGGCATGATTGGCAACACGCTCTTTGTCAGCGATGAAGAGGGACTGGTAACCATCGGTATTCACCCGGAAGACACAGACACGCGAGACGCGCTGCTGGAAGATGACCTGCGGCAGCTGGTGAGTGAGCTCGCCCCCGGCATCTGCGGGCATAGTATCACGCTGCGGCTGGTGACAGATACCAGCGTGCCGCAACCCGTGGCAGAAGCCCCGCCGCCTCC
Source organism: Akkermansia sp. (assembly GCA_017398765.1). GTDB lineage: Bacteria > Verrucomicrobiota > Verrucomicrobiia > Verrucomicrobiales > Akkermansiaceae > Akkermansia. Next base: position 17,520 of record JAFQEY010000046.1, on the reverse strand, counting down.
CCCCCCCCTGCCGGAACCGACACCACGCCCCAAGCCGCAGGAACAGCCCAAGTCGGCACCGCCCCCCAAGCAGGAGGCTCCGCCCTCTCTCCGCCCCACCGATGAGGAATTTTACCATGACCCGCTGGTGGAGCTGGCACTCAAGGAATTCCACGCTTCTATCATTAAACAGTAATACCACATTTACCATCACACTTATGAACCTCCAAAAACTGATGAAACAGGCTCAGGCCATGCAAGCCAACATGGCCAATGCTCAGGCCCGCCTGGCAGAAAAAGAATTCACCGCCGAAGCCGCAGGCGGCAAAATCAAAGTGACCGCTAACGGCACCGGCATGGTAACCGCCCTGAGTATCGATGCCTCCGTTGTGGACCCGGACGATGCCGAGTTTCTGCAAAGCCTCCTGCTCAAGGCCATACAGGATGCCCTCAATGGCTCAAAGGAAATGGCGGAAAAAGAGATGCGCAAGGTAACGGGCGGTCTCGGTTTCCCCATGTAAACACATCTCCATGAAGCACAGATTCACCCGCACGCTGCCGCTGCTTATTCTGTTAGGCAGCCCGGCAACAGCAGCCACCATACAGGTGGACACGCTGCCGGCCAAAATTGTGCCGGAGCAAATTGCTGCCCTCCCGCTGGAGCGAGGGGAGGTAAGCGATTTGGCACCCGCCGGCAAACGCCTCAAACGCGGGGATGTGCTGGCTGTGCTCAACAAGGAACAAATGGCGCAGGAGCGCGAGGAAATGGAGCTCAAGCTCGCCCGCGACCGCATCAACCGCAGAGATGAAATCCGCAAGCTGGAAGCCCAGCGGCGCAAGGTGGAATTCTACCTGAGTCTTACCCACGGAGAGCGCCGCTACGCACAGGCTCCTACCGGAGAGGATAACCTGCCGCCAACGCAACAGAGTCTGGCGGATATTGATGAGCGTATTTCATTGCTGCAGCGAGAGGTAGAGGGCATGACCCGAATCCGCAACAATGAATTGAACCGCAAACACGCCCGCAACACCCTCCGCATGCCTTTTGACGGTAGGATTCAATACCACTTCACGCTGCCTGAGAATACGGATGAACCATTCGTCTACAACGCAGCCGGCTCCATGCCCTTTGCCACAGTCTGCGATGACTCCGCTTTCTACATCACCCTCCACATCTCCCGCGCGGAACTGACCCAACTACCGGAACAACAATTCAGCGTGATTATCGACCTGCCGGAGGGACAACAGCTGCGCGGAGAATACTCACACCGCCGTGTGGAACAAAACAACAGCGGAGATATGCTCGTATACTTCTTCCGCATCCCGCACACTGACCACGAACGCGCTTTCAGAATGCTGGGCAGCAATGCCCGCGCCCGCCTCTTCTTCGACACCCCGGAGGATGCCCTGCAACTCAACAAGGGTGAGCTGGCTCGCCACCCGGTCGCGACAGAATGCAGCAACTGGGAAGAACTGGTAAGGAAGCTCCACCCTGAATACCGACTGCTCCTCATCGGTGAGCACCAAATCATCATCGTCCCCTCTGCATCATGAATCTGACCTGCCGAAATGTCTCCTTTGGTTACCAGCGCAATAACTTGGTACTGAATAAGTTTTCCCACATCTTCCGCCCGGGGGTAACCATTCTGAAAGGGTACTCCGGCTCCGGCAAAACCACTTTACTCAAACTACTGGCCGGATACCTGAAAGTCCAATCCGGTGAAATCCTGACTCCCACCGGCAACAAAGTGACCGGGCGCCGCTACAGGCGGCAGGATGTCGCCTACATGTTCCAGGGCATCAATCTACTGCCGCTCATGAGCGTGGAACGCAATCTCCGCCTGGCAGCAGAAATGGCTACCCTGCCCGGCAAGCGTTGGAAGCCGCGTTGCGAAGCACTGCTGCGTGATTTGGGGTTGGAAAACCTGCGCCACCGCCGCGCAGACAAACTTTCCGGCGGGCAGGCACAGCGCGCAGCCCTGGCACGCACGCTGATGAAAGATGCGCCCACCGTGCTGTTAGATGAACCCACCTCCGGGCTGGATGATAACAACACCAACATCATCCGCAAGCTGATTCAACAGGACGCTTCAAGCCGCATCTGTATCATCAGCACCCACGACAGCCGACTCTTTGATTTGGCAGATGATATCATTGATTTCGACACTCCTGTATCTGGCTAAAGATACAGTACACCGCTGGTTTGCGCGGATTTCCAGCCCGCTGGCACGCGTGCTGGTCGTGTTTTTTCTGTCACTCTGTGCTCTTTTCTTTCTGGGCACATACGTCATCTCCGTCAACGTAGTGCGCACACGAATCATGAACGAAGGCGGCAACATGATTCATGCCGTCATCTCCCCCGAACACGGCAGCACACTGCATATTCCCGGCCAGAGAGAATTAAAGGATTGGCTGCAGGCGGATTCCTGGAATCTGCTGATGGTGGGGAGTGCCCGACGCGAAGACGGCAGTGCTGTGACCATTTACACTACGGAGTTTTCCCGATTCGGTCAAATCCTGCCCCTGATGGCGCACAATGGCAGCCCCACCCTGCTCTGCCCAGCGGAAGGGAGGGAAAGCCGACCGGAGGGGCTGACAGAGGTGAGCATCGGCGGGCGCAAAGGTGTCACATTCACGGTCAGTGTGCGGCATCTTCCGGCCAATCACCCGCTTTCTCGCACGCTGAAACGCGGCGGGCTACTGCTCTCCCCGGAAGAAGCAGCGGCATGGCTGGGGGAGGATCGGCTGCAAACCTGCTCCCGACAACTCCTGCTGCGCATCAACAATATCAGCAGTGCGGCGGATATCCGCCGCGCAGAGCAATACCTGCAAAACCTCATCCGCCTGGAAGGGGCCTCCGCCGGAGTAAACTCTGCCGTGCGGCTTCTGGAGCAGCTGGACATTGTTCTGGATAATCAGATGCAGTGCCGCGCCGGATTCTGCCTCGGCATTGTGCTTATCGTTGGTATCCTGCTCACCTCACTTGCCGGCATGGAATACCGACAGAATGAATATATCTACACACTCATGAAAAGCTTCGGTATCCACCCCATGCTACTGGTGCTGAGCTTTCTGTGCGAAAATCTTTTTTTAGTGGCAGCAGCTTTTGCCGCCGCCTTTGCCGTATTCATGCACAGTCAGGCAATCATCCTCACCCAATTCTTCAAGCTGGGAGAGTTCCGCCTGAGTGTAGCAGAAATTCAACCGGAGCTGCAGCTCATCTGCGCAGCACTGCTGCTCTGCGTTCTGGTATCCTCTCTGCCCATTGTCGTGGCAGCCAACAGGGAAATAGGCCGTGTTCTCAAGTAATATTGACTCTTTTTTTGTCAGCCTTACTATGCTGATGTAATTTTAGCTTGAATCCGCTCATTTTTGTGATAGAAATAGCATATCTTTTCCCGTTACCGGGTTTTTTATCACCTCATTAACAAGAAAATAATACTATGGATATCCAAGTTGCAGTCCTTTGCGACTACGCCGCCGATTATCAGGGCAAGCTCTGCGTGCAGGGTGCTTTTGATACTCTTTTCGCCCGTCAGTTCCCCGTTATTCACCCCGCCTGCGCTCTGGCTCTTCGTCTCTGCATGACCCCTGAGGATGCAGGTGACCACAAGCTGGGCATCTCCATTGTGGACGAAGACGGCACCCCGCTCGACAAGGAACGCATGCCCATCATCGGCGACCTGAAGGTGGCTCTGCCTGAGGGTGCAGCATTCCTGACCCGCAACCTCATCATGAACTTCCAGGGACTTCGCTTCGAGAAGACCGGCAACTACAGCATCGACATCACGCTTGATGGCGAGCTTGTACAGCGCACTCCCCTGCGTCTCGTTCAGGTTGCCCAGCCGGAAGCATAATCGGCATCAGCCATTTTTCAGATAAAAGAGTCAAAAGCCTCATGCCCGCAACGGCATGGGGCTTTTGATTTATCGGCGTCTGCGTGCCAGGTTCAGGAGAGCGGCATAAGCGCGTTTCTCTCCGGAAGCCGCCGCCTTGCGGTACCAATAGGCTGCCAGCTCCAAACTGCGGGGAGCCCCCAGCCCCTGGGCAAAACAGTCTCCCAACTTCAGTGCCGCAGCCGCGTGCCCGCAACCGGCAGCACGCTCCAAACAACTCACACCGCCGGAAGGATCACGCGGACAGCCCAGTCCCTTCAAATAACATTTTCCCAGCCAGTACAGAGCATCAGAATCACCGGCGCGAGCAGCAGCATCAAACCATTCTACCGCCTCTTCAAAGTTGCGGCCTTCCCCACGCCCGCGAATCAAGCGCTTGGCCAGCTGCATGCAGGCAGACACCTCTCCCGCAGCAGCACGTGTTCGGAGCTCCGTCATCATGGTCGGCATCAGAATTCCTTGCGGCTGAAAATCCAAGTGGCCGTTACCACATGCAACATGAGATACCCAATCGCTATAAGCGCAAGTGTACCCAGCATTCCCCAAGTGAGCGGGGCACCGGCTGCCGCCGTGTCCGCCACGGCAAAAATACTGAAATCCGGCAGAAGCACGCGGAATACGGCTTCTGCACCGCGCATGAAAGGAGATGTTCCCTCACCGCCGGAAGCGAACATGGCGAACAATGAACTTCGGAACATCCCCACAAAATAACCGCCCAAGGCAAAAATGATACTCACAATACTGCCACTGGTGCAACAGGAAATCAGCAGGGTAAATCCGGTCAGAACTCCATACCCCAGCAGAGAAGCCAGAATGCCAAGTTGCAGGTTCCAGGAGTTGCCGGCCTCTCTCACCTGCTCCAGGTAGGGACGCATTTCCTCAGCCGCATACCCGTGTGCGCTCAGCGCACCCACCAGCTCTGCCTCTATGGCGGAACCGCGAAGGTGCAGCAGCAAACTCATCAGCGCATCCATCACCCCCAGCATCAGCACCAGCAGCAGCACTACCCCCAGTGCCTTGCCCAGCAGATAATCGAAACGGGGTACAGGCTTACACAATATTGTGTAAAGTATTCTATCTTCAGTATCACGGGGAATCAGCAAAGCCGTGGCTGCCACGCAGAAAACCAAGCCGAAAAGGTGCATGCAGCCAAGGCACACATCCTTGAGGAATTGGAGCTGGGCTACCCCCTGATACTCCATGCTGATATTTTCCTGATACGGCACAAACTGCAATGCCAGAAACAGCAAAGCCACCACCGCCGGCACCAAAAAAAGACGCATGCGCACCAGCTGGGTAAGAGTCACCCCCGCCACTGCTGCCACGCGGGCAGGCATCTGCAATATACTTTTCAGCCGCCCCGTCATCGTACGCTCTCCTTCCCGGAGCTATCAATTTTTACGAGCGGCTTGCTCGCCGTCATCTATCAGCTGCCAAAACGAGCGGGAATTGCTCAGTGTCACATCCTCGGAATCACCGCCCATGCCGGAGCGGAAAAGAAAATCCTTGAGCGAATCCGCGTGCAACACACGCTGAACCACAATCGTTCCCTCTTCCTCCACAGTGAAATAAATTCGGTAATCCTGAGAACGGAAACGGAAGATGCGGCGACCGTTGCGCTCCACCACACCGAAACGCGAATCGGAGGGGTTACCTTTCAGGCAGTCCGCATCCACCTTGAAGCCATTGAACAATTGCAGCAACTCCAAGGCAGGAATGGCTGAAACCTCTGCCGCACTGATTTCATTGAAAGCGATCTGTTGCACGGCGTGACTATAATCCATTCTTTCCCCATTAGCAAGCAAAATGTGCGCCATGCCCGGTCGGCTCTACGCACGCGCGGCAGACCGGGAAGCCGTGCACCAACGGCTCCCGACATCTGAGCCCCCCCTTACAACATGGTGGCCGGAAAGAATTCACCGGTGGTGAGCCAATGGTGCAGGGTCAGCCCGGCCAGAAACGCTGCCGCCAGCACCGCAATGACGTAGATGGGTTTGATGAAGGTGACAATGGGATTTTCCCAGGCTACTTCTATCTCCGGGACATGGGCAACGCCCCGGTACAGCCGCTTGGCACGCCCAACAGGTTTACGCTTAAGCTGTACAGGAACAACCTCCGCCCGCGTCATCCTGGTAACGCCGGATTCTTCCGTATCCGCCTCAGCATCTGCGGGTGTCTCCGCAGCGGGCAATTCCTCCACATAGGAAAGCGAGGCAGCTCCGATTCCATAGGGAACCCTTTCCACAAGCGCAACGCAGTTATGCGGGGCAGCATTGGCGGTAATCATCAGCTCTGGCGTGCAGGCATGCAACATGTACATATTCAGTTCAGCATTCCACTGCAGTTCGCAGTGATTGAGTGCCACGCCCTCCGTGTCAGCAATACGGATATCACAATCCTCTCCGCTACCTATCAGATACATGAACTCAGGATTCAGCTCATAGGTCAAAGGAATGCCGCTTGCGTCTGTAATGTAAATGGCTGCCATGCTGTGCTCAGTATGCCAGAATTTACGTAAATTGCAACCCCAAAATGGCAGGCGGAATCAGAGTGTATTTTTACCGCCGCGTTCGTGACGCACTCAGTTAGTCAAAAAGGCACAAATTTTTGTTGAAAAACAGAAAGAATTACGTTACTTTAACCGTAGAAAGTGATGATATGTACCCACGTTGCTCAATACTTGTGTTTTTAATGGCAGCCGGTGCTGCCGTGGCTCAAATGCCCGGGGGAATGGCTTCCCATGTGCAGGCAGAGAAGGCCGTGAGCGGGAAAGACCGTATCGTGCGCAAGAGTATCGCGCATGCGGAACCCATCCGCACAGTGAACATCTCCGCAGCCGTGTCGGGGTTCCTTCATGAGGTCAATTTTAAGGAAGGAAGCCTTGTCAATGCCGGGGATGTGCTCATGGAGATTGACCCCATCCGCTATCAGGCGGCAGAGCAGAAAGCCCGAGCGGCGGTCGCTCAGCTGGAGGCTCAAATTATTTATGCCTCCAACCGCTACGCCCGTCTTTCCAAACTGGCAGAGCAACAAGCTGCCTCCAAGGAGGACATGGAAAGTGCTCTCGCCACGCTGGAGGAGCTCAAGGCCAAGCGCGCCGCCGCTCAGGCCAATCTGGTGAAGGCTCAGAAAGATTTGGAGGATTGCACCATCAAGGCAGAGATTACCGGGCGCATCGGTCGTTTGAATTTTTCACAGGGTAACTATGTGAACGTGGGTGAGAAACTGGCCACCATCACGCAGATTGACCCCATCTACATGCGTTTCCCGCTCAGTCAGACGGATGTGAACAGCATCTTCGGCGGCCCCGGGAAAATTGCAGACGTGTCAAAAGTGAACATCATCACAGCAAACGGAGTGCGCTATCCTTCTGAAGGCAAAGTAGCCATTGTGGACAACAAACTGACCGGGGACACGGACAGTTATACCCTCTGGGCGAAGTTTGATAACAAAGAGCATGTGTTAACCCCGCGCGGTATTGCTGCGCTGCACATTTCTCTGGCAGACACGGCAGAGGTGACCATGGTGCCGCTCACCGCTGTGCAGCATGATGCCGATGGTGCCTTTGTCCACGTGGTGGATGATAAGAATGTGGTTTCGCGCCGCAATGTCATCGCCGGGCCGATTCAGGGGCGTCTGCAATCCATCTACGAAGGCTTGCAACCCGGGGAAATGGTGATTGCCGACGGTGCTCACAAGACGCGCGTGGGTGCAACGGTTATCCCGGTGGAAACCGTGAAACCGGCAGCAGAAACCCAGCAGCCCGAGGCACCGGAATCCGAACCGGTGGTCATGGTCAAAACAGACACGGTGAGCGAGATGGAAGACCCCACGGTCATCACCTGTCAGGGTGCCCGCATAGAAGCCATCAACACCGTGGAGCTGCGCCCGCTGGTGCAGGGGCTGCTGGCAGAGCCCCAGTTCAAAGAAGGTGATATGGTGAAAAAGGGGGACGTGCTTTTCCGCATCGATCCCACCCGTTATCAAGCGCTGGTGGATGTCCGAAAATCCGAAATAGCGCAGCTCGATGTCCGCATTCAGGATGCGCTGGTGAAGCTCAACCGCCAGAAATACCTGCTGGACAGAAATGCCACCAGCAAGGATGAAGTGGAGAGTGCTCAGGCTACCTTTGATGATTTGCAGGCGGCGCGTCTGGCAGCTGTGGCAGACTTTACCATCGCGCTGGATGACCTTTCCCGCTGCACAATCCATGCCGGCATGGATGCCCGCATTGGTCGCGTAAACTTCTCCGGCGGCAACTATATCACTGATACTAAGTCCCCGCTGGCCTCTCTGGTGCAAATCAGCCCCATCTATGTGCGCTTCTCCATGAGCGAGAACCGCATTCTCTCCGCATTCGGCAACGTGGAGAAACTGATGAAAGAAGCGGAAATTTCGCTGGTGACCGCTTCCGGTAACGTATACGGAGAAAAGGGGCACGTCTGCTTCTGTGATAATATCATCCGCACCGCCACCGATACCCAGAACATCTGGGCGTTCTTTGACAATAAGGACGGTCGGCTGAGCCCGGGCGGCGTGGTCACTATCCGCGTGAAACGCAAGCCGGAGTTCAAAGTACCCGCCGTGCCGGCGGAGGCCGTGCTGGTGGATACCGCCGGGCACTACGTATTTGTGGAGGAAGACGGGCATGCCCGCCGTCGACAGGTCATCTGCGGCGGCACGACTGATGATGGGCGCACCGCCATTCACCACGGTCTGACTCCCGGTGAGAAAGTCATCATCAACAACCTGGCCTCTCTGAGCGAGGGAACTCCTGTCCAACCCGAATAACCTTTCACGACGACTATGTTTTCCGAATTTTTCATTCACCGTCCCAAGTTTGCCTTTGTTGTCTCCATCGTGATGATGCTGGCGGGTCTTATCTGCCTGTCGCTCATGCCGGTGTCGGAATACCCGGAGGTGTCGCCGCCCACGATATCGGTGCGCATGACTTACGCCGGAGCCAGTGCGGAAGAATTGGCGCAGGTGGTGGCCGCCCCCGTGGAGGAACAGCTCATCGGTATGGATGACCTGGAGTATTTCTACTCCTCCTGTGCCAACAACGGCTCCTACTCGCTCACCCTCATTTTCGCCTCCGGCACCAATGATGACATGGCCATGGTGAACGTGTCCAACGCCATCAAGGCCGTGGAATCCAAGCTGCCGGCGGAAATCAAGCAGACCGGTTACAACGTCCGCAAGCGCTCGGGCGATATGCTCTGCTTCCTTAACTTCAGCTGCGATGAGAACAAGATGAGCATCCTGGAGCTCTCCAACTGGGTACGCATGAACGTGAAAGACCGTGTGTGCCAGGTGGACGGTATCTCCAGCGCGGATATCATCCCCAGCCGCAACTACGCCATGCGCGTGTGGATGAATACCACCCGCATGAGTGCCCTCAATATCACCCCTGCCGACATCAAATCCGCCATCAATGAGCAGAACATCCAGGCCGCGGCCGGTTCCGTGGGCTCGGAGGACGAGGAGTCCTACGCCACGTTCAAGGTGACGGCCACCGGGCGACTCAAGACCGTGGAGGAGTTCGGCAATATCATCGTCAAGCGTGGTCTGGACGGTCATGTGACCATGCTCAAGGATGTAGCCACCATCGAGCTGGGTGCGGAGCGGAATTCCGGTTACAGCCGCGTGAACGGCAAGGATTCCGTGGGTATGATTGTGTTCCGCAACAACGATGCGAACGCCGTTGCCACCGTGGGGGCGCTCCAGGACTGCATGAAGGAGATTGAGAAGAACTTCCCGGACGGCATGGACTGGCGCATGGGCTATGACCCGACCCAGGCCATTTCCGCCACCATGGAGGAAATCGGCATCACGCTCGCATTGGCTCTCTTCCTGGTGATTCTGGTGACCTACCTCTTCCTGCAGGATTGGCGCGCCACGCTCATTCCCTCTCTGGCCATTCCGGTCTCGCTGCTGGGTGCATTCATGATTATGTACCCGCTGGGCTATACCATCAACGTGCTGACCATGTTCGGCCTCATTCTGGTGATTGGTTCACTGGTGGATGATGCCATCGTGGTGGTGGAGAACGTGATGCGCATCATCCAGGAGGAGAAGCTCAGCCCGAAGGAAGCCACCATCAAGAGCATGAAGCAGATTACCGGTGCGGTGATTGCCACCACTCTGGTGACGCTGGCCGTGTATGTGCCCATCGCCTTCTACGGTGGCATGGTGGGTGTGATTTACACGCAGTTCTCCGTGACCATGTGTGTGGCACTCTGCATCTCTACGCTGAACGCCCTCACGCTGTCCCCGGCACTCTGCGCGCTCATCCTGCGTCCGGCAGGAGCAAGGCAGAGCCGCCTGAGCGTTTTGTTTGTGCCCTTTAACTGGTTCCTGGAGAAATCCCGCGCCATCTACCTGAAAGGGGCCTCCGTGCTGGTGAACAATGCCTGGCTTACCGTGCTGATGATACTGCTGATTATCGGGGGTAACTATGTGTACTTCACCGGGGCTCCGGCATGGTGGAATGACATCTTCCGCCCGACACCGGCTGCCCCCTCCGACCCGGCCGCCGCCATGGCTGCCAGGATGAAAGCCGCACAGAAACAGCAGGACAAGGGGCTGGATTTCCTTTCCCTCATCTCTCCGAAGATGATTAACAGCTCTTTCATCCCAACAGAGGATAAGGGCGCGCTCTTTGTCATGGTGAACATGGAGGGTACCGCCACCGCCAAGCAGCGCACGGATAAGGTGATGCGCCAGATTGAGGAGCGCGTGCTGAAGATTCCCGGTATCGACATGATTACCACCCAGAGCGGCTACAGCTTTGCCTCCGGTTCCGGTGAGAGCAACGGCATGATGATTGTGCTGCTCAAGCCATGGGAAGAACGCACCACGCCGGAGCTGAGCAACACCGCCATTGCCGCCGCTATCAACAAAGCCTGTGCGGATATTCCCCAGGCCTCTATCATGGCCGTGACCCCGCCCGCTATTCAGGGCCTGGGTATCACCGGCGGTATATCTCTGGTGCTGACGGTTTCCGGCGATGATGCCACGCCGCTGTTGCTGGGCAACATGGTCAAGGAAATGCAGTCCCGCCTGCAGGCTCGCACAGACCTCGTTTCCATGGTGCGCAGTGAGTACAACGCGGAAAACCCCCAGATTTTCCTGGAGGTGAACCGCCAGAAAGCCCAGTCGCTCAACGTCCCGGTCAATACCATCTTCAGCACCCTGCAGAGCGTGATGGCCTCGTCCTACGTGAATGACTTCACTCTGAACGGCTTCAACTTCAAGGTGATGATTCAGGGTAACACCCGCGACCGCCGCACGGCAGATGATATCCTCAACCAGATGGTGCGTAACACCAAGGGAGAAATGGTGCCGCTCTCTGCTCTCTGCACGCTCTCCTACCGCATGGGCCCGGCGTACTACGAGCGCTTCAACCAGTACATGAGTGCCAACGTCACCGTGCAGAGTAAGGAGGGTGTCGGCTCCGGTCAGGTCATGAAGTTCATTGAGGAAACCATTGCTGAGATTAACAAAGAAGAACGCGCTGCCGGGCGTGACCTCATCTGGGGCGCAGAGTGGAAAGACCTCTCCTACCAGGAGCGGCAGAATGAGGGTAAACTCGCCCCGCTCATCGCCATGGCTGTCATCTTCGCCTACCTCTTCCTGGTAGCGCAGTATGAGAGCTGGACCACGCCGGTGCCGGTCATGCTCTCCGTGACCGTGGCCACCATGGGCGCACTCATGGGTGCTCAGCTCTTCGGGCTGTCCATGTCCATCTATGTGCAGCTGGGTATCCTGATGCTCATCGGTCTGGCGGCCAAGAACGCCATCCTCATGGTGGAGTTCAGTAAGGAAGACCATGAGAACGGAACCCGCATCCAGACGGCTGCCATCAACGGTGCGCGCCAGCGTTTCCGCGCCGTGCTCATGACGGCGATTTCCTTCCTCTTCGGTGTATTCCCGATGGTGGTGGCCACCGGCTCCGGTGCCGCCAGCCGCGTGGAAATCGGCGTGACGACCTTCTTCGGCATGCTGCTGGCAACGGTGTTCGGTATCTTCATGGTGCCGCCGCTCTACTCCATCTTTGCCCGCATGCGCGACTGGACTGCCGCCCGCCTGCGCCTGCGCCGCATCAATACGATTGCCCGCAACAAATAAAACTAATCTCAACTAATTCGCGCCCTCACGTACCGGTTTCTGTGTCACGTGGGGGCGTTTTCTGTGCAAAGAGTACCGGAACCAACTACAACCACACTGAGCCTGCCGGCTTTGGCCGGTCTGGCTGCCCGCAGCCGCTGTTAATTCAGCTTTTTACTTGCAGACGCTTCCGACGCTCGCTATAATCAGCGCAGCAACTCTACTATCAGGATGAATCGAAAACAACAAGCATTGGCAGGCGGGCTTTGCGTGCTTGCTCTCGCGGTGGTGCTGGTGGGCAGCGGCAGAATTCACAAGCTGCTTCACAGGGCAGAGCAGGAGCCGCAGAACGCTGCGTCTTCCGCTTTTGACAAGCGGGAGTGGGCGGCACGCATGGGAAATCCCCAGGCCATGCGTGCAATTGCTGCCGATTTATTTGGGCACTGGAAGCGGACTCATGACGAAAAAGCACTGAATGAAGCGGTAAAGCTCTGGCTTGCGGCCGCTGAAAAAGGGGATTCAATATCACAAGCAATGGTTGGCATGTTGTATGATGAGGGGCTGGGGCTGCAGCAGGATGCAGAAAAGGCAGTGAAATGGTATCGCAAAGCGGCGGAACGGGGAGTGACCATGGCCCAGTATAATCTGGCTTACTGCTACGAGTTCGGAGAGGGGGTAGAGCAGGACAGGGAAAAAGCCCGGGAGTGGTATGCCAAAGCAGCGGCTCAGGGCGATGAAAAGGCACAGCAAGCTCTGAAAGAAATGGAAGCCGCTCAGCAATAAGCGGCTTCCGAACGAAAACTCAGGGGGGGAATACCAACGGATTCTCTTATTTTCTGCGGCGGCGCAGGGTGAACGCCACGAATCCTGTTAACCCCAGCAGGGCTGAAGCCGGCTCCGGCACGGCAGGGGTGGAGTAAACGCGGACGTAATCCACCGTCATAGCCACGCCATCGCCAATATCTCCTATATCTCCCACCCAACTACCGCCCAACTGCATGTCCAACAAAAGATAATAGGGGTTGTTTTCCTTGTTGAACGGCCAGTTGGGGTTACCGGAATCCGCATTGAGGGTGAGCGTTTTTCGCCCATCCATCAGGAAACTGACATAATCGGGGGTCCACTCAACACCATAGGTATGAAACGCTGCTTTTTCCGCCGCTGTGGTGAAATACGCGGTACTGGTCCCGTTGGCTTTGACGGTGCCGGAGCTCGTTTTATTGCCGTTAGCATCGTTGTAATGCAGGGTCTGGTGCACGATTCCCTCATGATTGAGGTGTTCCATAATGTCAATTTCCCCGGTCTGAGGCCACGGGCCGGTCGTGGGCATCATCCAGATGGCAGGCCATGCCCCCTGCGCACAATCAAACTTGGCACGCACTTCTACATAGCCATATTGAAAAGTGAATGTCTTATCTGTAAATATACCGCCGCAGGCATAGGTACTGCCGGCTCCGGTGGGGTCTGCCTGGCTGGTAAAATCTCCATATTTACCCCAGAGTGAGACGGTGCCGTCACCATTCATGGTGACCAGCTCTGAGTCACGGGATTGGTATTTGCGCCAGTCGGAGACATTCCAGTTCACATAGTCAATGCGGTTCCATTTGGTGGAATCCAGCGTGGTGCCGTTAAAGTCGTCAGAAAAGACGAGTTGCCACTGCGGGTTAGTGCTTTGCCAGTCGGTATAATCATCAGCCACGGCGGGAAGCACGCTCAGGCAGAGCCCAAGCACAATGAGCGAAGCGAATTTCGTTTTCATGGTTTCCGGAAGAGGTGAAGAAAGCATAAAGATGTGCAGGGTACCCTGCACCGTGCAGTATAGCACCGTTCCGGAGGCTTTTCAACGTCTTTCACCAATTATTAGATTCATCTGATAACCGCTATCTAACAGCCCTGACATGGGCAAGATATTCTCTGTTGTTTACCTCGAAACATGCACCGGGCAATCGGGTATGCGGCAGCAGTCATCAGCTTATCATGCCGCAGGGTTTCCCGGAGGCGGGGGATATAAAGCTTGACGCTATGCTGCGTCTGCGTTAGAGTATCAGCATGTCACGCTATAACGGAGAACAGGTGCTGGTAGTACCGCGCGAAGCTTTTGAGGCGGTGGGTGCTTTTAACGGTGTGCGGCTCAATCCGCAAGATTATCTCAATGCGTTCCTGAAGCCGGGAGTGGCGCATTTCATGGACAGAGAGCTGGCTGAAGTGTCTCCGCAGTTCAAGCAGATTATTGCCTATGCTATTTTCTGCCACGGTAACAGGGTGCTGGCCTATTCCCGCACCGCCAAAGGTAATGAAGCGCGTCTGCATGACAAGTGGTCTTTAGGTATCGGCGGACACATCAACCCAGTCGATGGTCTGGCGGAAAGCCTGAGCACCTATCTGGCGGGGGTGGAACGCGAAATCCGAGAAGAAATCACGTTCTCCGGCACGGCTCAACAGCAACTCTATGCCGTTATCAACGACGATACCAATGACGTGGGCTCAGTGCACCTCGGGATTGTGCACCGCTTCGATTTGGACAGTGAAGATGTCTGCGCCAATGAGAAAGCCCTTGACAATTTGGGGTTCCGTGATTTGGCGGAATTATCAGGCCCTTTGTATGAAAAGCTTGAAACATGGTCCGCCATCTGTGTGGATGCGTTGAAACTACAATAACCCCTGACTCTCAGAAAACGGAAAACCGCCCGGGGCTTGTGCCGACCAGGCGGTTTTTGTTGTGTCGAAAAGGAAAGTCGTTAGTACTTATAGTCCACGTAGAACTGGAACTGCCCGTCATCATCCACTGCATTTTCGGATTTGAACGGGATAGCATAGTCCACTGCCAGCGGCCCCATGGGCAGGTTGATTCGCAACCCTATACCGTAGTTGGCAGCCCATTCGTTCGGCTTGAAGTCAAAGCTGTCAGCATGCACAAAACCGGCATCCACAAACATGGCAAACCGCATGGATTCCACCAATGGTATAGTTACCTCAAATTGAGCGAAGAAAGAGCTGTTGCCGCCCATTGTCTCATCTCCGGCAAGAGCCTCATCCACCATGCCTACATCGCGATAGCGGAAGCCGCGCAGATTGCTCGGGCCACCCAGATAGCAACGCTCAAAGATGGGCACCTCCTCATCACTGTCAACCGTGTCGATGGTCTGAATCCCGAAATTGACACTGAAGATGGTATCCCAGAATGAGTTGTAATAGTATGATCCGCTTAATCCCACGGTATAGGTATCCACGGTGCTACCGGGACCGCTGTAGCCGGCAAAACCCTCCAGATGCCCACCGCTGCGCGGTGTGATGCTTGCATCTCGGGAGTCATACTCATAGCTCAGCCGCAAGTGGCTCCGGGTGTAGTCACCCGATGCTTCTCGGAAAAAGATGGGTGCATACCCCTCCGGCTCAATCTCAAATTGCTCCAATCGATAGTTGAATTTAACGGAAGCGAGGTCGGATACTGCCTTACGCAGCCCGATTTCCCATCCGTAATTCGTCTGCTGGTAGTAATCACTCATGTAGGTGGAGCGATTGTAGAAAATTTCATTGGAAAGTGCCAGCTTGCGATCCAGGAACCACGGTTCCAACAGGAATACGGAAGCGTTCTGATACTCCGTACCCAGTTTGCCGGAAACCGTCAGGCGCTGACCGCCACCCACAAATGACCCGCCGAAAAAGCCCCCGATGTCGAAGTTGGACTGCGTGACGGTGGTATACAGATACACATTTTCCACCGTAGAGAAAGCCACACCGAACGTCAGATTGCCGGTCATCTTCTCATGCACGTTGATATTGATATCACGGTACCCGGCGGTGTTGGACATTCCCTGGGAAACATTCACCGCGTCAAAGTAATTGAGATTCTGCAAACGCTTCCGCGCCGTCTCCAGGTCAACAGAGTTGAGGTTCTGCCCCGGTTTGAGGGGGAGCTCCCGGAGGATAACGTGCTGCTTGGTCTTGGTGTTGCCTCGCACGTTGACTCGCCCCACCAGATAGCACTCACCCTCACTCACATCATAGCGAATATCTATCAGACGATTTCCCTGTTCATCCACACCGGCCTCAGATATATCCGGGCGCACATCTGCATCCGCATATCCTTTGGCTCCGTAGTAACGGCGTATCATCTCCACATCATCAGATACCTTTCTCAGAGAGTAAATATCCCCGTTGAGCATACTCAGGCCGGGTTCCAGCTGCTTTGGCGTGTAAACGGTAAGCTTGCCGAAGGAAACTTGTCGCACCTTGTAGCGGGGGCCTTCATATACGGTCACGTCCATATACACACGCTGCCGCCCTGCGGGATTGGGGCTGGTGCGGTACTTCACATCGGTCACAGCTGCACGCAGGTAACCGAAGTTGCGGTAGTGTTTCACCACTTTCTGCAAATCTTCATCCACCTGTTCGCGATTAATCCGCCCGGATTTGGTAATCCATGTGAATATACCGCGCTCTTTGGTTTCCATGAGGCGGCGCAGCTGGTCATCGGAAAAAGCGGTGTTGCCGGCAAATCCGATGCTGTTCATGCTCTGTTCACGTCCTTCCGTGATATCAAAGATGATGTCATCATACGTGCCGCTGGCTGTGCGCTGGGCTCGCCAGTTCACCTTGGTATCCGGGTAACCGGCTTCCTGATAAGCCTTGATAATCTCTGCGCGAGCCTGTGCCAACGCGCGGTCATTCACCACGCTGCCGGATTTGAGCTTTGTAAACTCTCGCAAGTCATCCTCATCAAACTCTGTGTTACCCGTAAAGCTGACGCCGGCCAGCACGTTGGCAGATTTCACGCTGAATACCACACGCACCCCACCGCCGCTCGGGTATACGGATATGCGGGCATCCGGATCTATCATCCCCTGCGTTATCAAACGCTCCAAATCCTCATTCACCACAGAGGAATCATACTTTGCCCCACGGCGTGTGCGAATGATATCGAACAGGCGGCTATCCGGCACGGTGCGGTTGCCGCGATAATCAAAACTGACGGAGGTGATGCGTTTACCATCGAACCCGGAATCAGAAGAGAATAATCCGGAAGCAGGACCAAGCTCACGGCGAACAACCGACTCATCTAAAAGTTCCGTTTCGTCTGCCATGGAAACCAATTGAGTGCGCGGCATCTGTACCGGAGCCGGTTTGGGGGTGGCAACCCTGTTCTCTTTCACTTCCGGCTTCTGTTCAACCACAGAGGCGGATTCCTGTGTTGAGCTTTGTTGATCACTCATCATGGCGTCCAGAAACGGGTCACCCGTGGACTCCTGCGCAACCGCTGTACCGGCCATGGTCATGGCCAGCGTTATCAATGCGGTGCTCCAATGCTTAGAGGAAAGCTTCATGCTGCGCATCTTAGACCACACCCCTTCACAAGTCAAGGTATTAGTCTGTCCGCGTTATACAATTATCAGATACCGCATTGCCTCAAAAATCCAGTCACCGAACTGACACTTTTCACGAGTTAGGCTGACACGTGAAAAGCTGGATGCCTCATAAATCAGGCACTAACATATACACATGTCACTCAAAATGAGTAAACAAGCAATAATAGAGT
>JAFQEY010000045.1 GCA_017398765.1 Akkermansia sp. | reverse complement strand
CATGCAGAAGAGCATACTAGACCAAGACAGAAAGAACCTTGACCGCGAGTGTGCCCTGATTCAGGAGTACGGGCTGCCTCGGGATAACAAAATGAATAAATAAAGCTCACCCCCGCAGCACCTGCAACAGGCGGGTGACAGGCAGTCCGATGACATTGTCCAAATCGCCCTCGAAGCGCTCGATAATCATATCCCCGTGCTCCTGAATGGCGTAAGCCCCGGCCTTGTCATACACATGCACCAGCTCCATGTATCGGCGGATGGTCGCTTCATCCAGTGCTTTGAAAGTCACATAGCTCAGCTCGGCAAAATCACGGCGTTCGCCACCGGGCATGAACACGGCCACCGCCGTGCAGACGCAATGAGTGCGCCCCTGCAAGCGTTGCAGCATGGCTATGGCTTCTGCCTCATCGGCAGGTTTTCCGAGGGGCATGTCATCGATGAACACCAGAGTGTCGGCTCCGATTACGATATCCTGCGGGTGCAGCGCAGCCACAGCCGCCGCCTTGGCGGCGGCATTGTGAGCACAGAGTGCGGTCGGTTTCATCGTGGCGTCGTGCAGTTCCTCGGCGGGTTGCACCTCAACAACAAAGTCCACGCCCTCCCGCTGCAGGAGGTCACGACGGCGCGGAGACTGAGAAGCCAGAATCAACATCACACAGAGGGAGACATGCGATCAAGCACGCGGTGGCGTACATCGTCCCGCAGCTCGTGGATACTCTGAATGGTCGTCCCCTTCATCTCTTCCGCGCGGGCGCGGCAGGCATCGCGGTCGGCACGGGATTCAAACTCCAGCCCCACGAGAGCACGGCCCACCTGCTCGCCGGAATACTGGTAGTTGAAATAGCAGAGGTTGGCGTACTCACCCATGCCGCGCATGAATTCAGAGAACGCACCGGGGCGCTCCGGGAACTCTATCACGAAGAACACCGGGTGGCTCAGGCGCTCGCGGTCATAGGAAATCATGCGGAACATGACATCTTCGTCCTGCGTCACATCATGAGCCTTGAGCCCCTTGGCTGCCAGGCGGCGGTCAATTTCGGCAAACTGTTCATCCGTACCCAGCACGCCGAACACGGGGTACTGAATATCACCGGCCACACGTCCATACTGAACATCCGTCAGCAACACCCCGGCAGGGATGCTTTCCAGATACTTGAGTATCTGCCCGCGTTTGGTTTCCATGGGGATTTGCAGGAAACGCTCATGGCGGTTGGATTCCTGCACACCGGCGCGGGAAGCCACCACCCCCATCTGAGCAAAGTCCATATTAGCCCCGGAAAGCACTACAAGGCAGCGTTCACCGGGAGTGATATTACCGGCTTTCCAATCCTGCAACAGCGCGGCCAGCCCCATGGCACCGGAGGGCTCGGGAATCACGCGCAGACCGTTCCAAAGCGAACGGATAGCACGGCAGACCTCATCGTTGGTCACGGTCACAAAGCCGTCCAGAAGCTCGCGACAGAGTTCATAGGTCTTCTCACCGGCAATACGCACGGCGGTACCATCGCAGAACACGTCCACATAGGAAAGAGCCTTGCGTTCTCCGCTCTCCACCGCCAGTTTCATGGAAGCCTGATTCACCCCTTCCACGCCGATGCATTTGCAGTCGGGCCAGAATTTTTTGAACCAGCAGGCACACCCGGCAGCCAGGCCGCCACCGCCAATCTGGAGATAAACCCGGTCAAAGGGACCCTTGCCGCTCATGACCACCTCGTCAGCCAGAGTCCCCTGCCCGCCCATGGTGTTCAAATCATCATAGGGATGAACAAAAGTCAGCCCATTGGCATCAGCAAACTCATGTGCCGCAGCAGAGGCGGCATCGTATGAATCACCCGTCAGTACAATTTCCACATTGGCTCCGCCGTGCATGCGGACGGCGTTCTGCTTCACCACCGGGGTGGAACGGGGCATGAAAATATGAGCCTTGCAACCCAGGCGCGCAGCCGCGAGAGCCACTCCCTGCCCGTGGTTGCCGGCACTGGCGGCCACCACGCCGCCGGAACGCTGCTCCGGGCTAAGCTTAGCCATGCAATTGTAAGCCCCTCGCCACTTATAGGCTTTGATAGGCCCGAGATCCTCACGTTTGGCAAACACCACGGCATCCACACCGTCAAGCCGGATTTCCTGCAGAGGGGTGGGCTCACCCACGGCATATACACGCTGCCGCGCCTGCAGGATTTCATCAAACAACTGGTCTTTAAGCTGGCTCATAACTTATTCGGATTGATTGTACACCTCTCGCCACTGTAACGCAAGTGCAGATTACGGCTTATTTGCTGACAGGCGGCAGGAAATGCCATGATTTTTCCTTCACCAGAGCATCAAATAACGATCGGGCACCCGCTGCGCCGCGTTCCTCAGACATTTTGAGGTAAAGCTCCGCACGACGAGCATCCGGCGCAGCAGCAGCATTCCCCAGCCGAGTAAGCACCGCCATGAGGACGTAAGCATTCGGCACACCGGCAGCATCTGCCTCACCCAAAGCATTGATGGCTTTTCCCATATCGGCCGGAACGCCGATTCCGTTGAAATATAAATCTGCCAGGGCCACATGTGCATAGGGATTCCCCTCATCCGCCAGACGCTCCAGCTGCTCCGCCCCCTGTGAAGCGGCTGTCTCACAGCCCCGCCCCGTGGCTTGGCAATAGGCGCGGGCAACCGCAGCCCGTGAATCCCCCAGTTCAGCAGCAAGGTGATACAGAGCATACACCCTCTCGGCACTATATGACTCAGGGCGGTTGATATACTGAGCCGCCAAGGTAGCCGCTGCAGGAGTATACCCCAGCATAAACGCCAACTGCAAACAGCGGATACCCTCTTGCTCCTGTCCGGAGCTCAGCATGACGCTCCCCTGCGTGGCAAGGGCCTCCGGCAAATGACGCTCTGCCGCCAGTTTCAACAGGGTCCGAGAGCCCGCGGCATCTGTCTGCGCCTTGAGCTGCCCCAGCAGAAACGGAGCACGGGCACTACCATGTGCCGAGGCTTTTTCCAGCCACTCCAAGGCTTCCGGAGAATCGCCGCAGAGAGACGCTATGACCTCTTCCAAATAAAAGTTGTTCTTGCTGAGTTCCGAGGCGATTTCCGGAGAATCAAATTTCCCGGCATCCAAACGACCGGTCAGCAGGAGGTAGGCAGCGCGGGCTCCGGCATTCCCCTCCTTGCATGCCTGCATGAGATAGCGAAGTCCCTCTGACGCATCCGCCGGAGCCCCCACTCCGATTCCGACATATCGAGCCATTTCCACCTGCGCCGGGACATAGCCGGCATCCGCCGCTGCTTTCATCAACGCACGAGCCGTTACCGCCTCCGGAGATGCTGCCGCATCCGCCCGTTTTGCTGCCACAGCCTGCAGAATATTCTGAGCACACCACTTCTGAGCAGCGGGATTACCGGATTCAGCCGCCTGATTCATGAGGCGGAAAAAATCTGCCTCAGCTCCACCGGTCTGAAGGACGGCAAGAGCAAGCGGGTACAAATCATCAGTCTGTGCCACCAACAGCTCATTCAACGCAGCAGAAAACGCTTCACCAACACTCTGCGCCGCTTGCACGGTCGCCTGCTGAGCAACACCAAGCGGAGCAAATATCACCACCGACAACGACGCAATGAAAAGCCTCACCATGGGGGCATATTACTATGTTCAACAGACTGCATCAAGAAGAAATGACCAACTACTCACAAATTGTTTGACAAAACAACCAATCATTTTTCCGTTTTTTCTGCACCCGGTAGAGAGCAGGTCAAAAAGCATTGACTCATCTGCAAAATTGTGGCAAGATAGGCGTGTTATGTTAAAAGGTATTTCTCCCGTCATTTCTCCTGCTCTGCTCAAAATTATGGCCGAAATGGGTCATGGAGATGAAATAGTGATTTCTGATGCGCACTTCCCCGCCCATACATTCAACAGCACTGTAGTTCGTGCAGACGGTGTGGACGCAGCATCTATCCTGAAAGGCATGATTCCGCTCTTTGAGCTGGATGCGTATGCCACTCCGGTGATTATGATGGAGCCCGTTCCCGGTGATACGGCTGATCCCGCAGTGGAAGCAAAATACCGAGCAGCACTCGGCTATGAAGGTGAGATTGAGAAGGTAGAACGCTACGCCTTCTATGAACGCGCCAAAGCAGCCTATGCCGTGCTTATCACCGGGGAAACAGCAAAATACGGCAATATCATCCTGAAAAAAGGTGTCACCCCGATTGCCTGATGCCGCATCATGTACCGAATCTGCAAATGCATTGAGCTGGAGAGCGGGCATCTGCTCTCCAAGCATCCGGGCAACTGCCAATTTCCGCATGGTCACACACGCAGCGTAGAGCTGGTGTTCGCCGCCGAATCTCTGGATAACCATGAGATGGTAATGGATTTCAAAGCCATTGGGGAAATGATGAACGAGTTTCTGGAGCAGTTTGACCATGCACTCTGCATGAACACAACAGATCCGAACTACAAGACGTTCCGCAGCATCTACGGGAGCCGCATCATCCCCTTTGACGGCATGGACCCCACAAGCGAGGCGATGGCGCACACCGTATTCCGCCACGCACAGGCAGCACTGGACAAGGCCAAGACCGGTGCTCTGCGCTACCCGGTACGTGAGTGTGTAAAACTGGAGCGGGTACGCGTCTGGGAAACCAGCTCCTCCTGGGCAGAATACGCGGAGTGACCTCCACCTCATGCAGCAAACCTGGCTCAGACAACACGCGGAACATGCGGATTTAGTAATCTTCATGCTTGGCTGGGCGGCAAACCCTAATGCGGTCTGCCACATAAGCCCGCCGGGCTGTGATATACTGGTCTGCTATGACTACGGAAGCATTGAACCGCTCCCACCGGAACGGTTCACCCGCTACCGCCGCATATACCTCTTTGCCTGGTCTTTCGGCGTATGGGTGAGTGAACGATGCTGCCGTGAACTGCCGCTGCACCGAGCCGTAGCTCTCAACGGCACCCCCTGCCCGGTCGACCCTCGCTACGGGATGCGCCTGCGCGTGGTACAGCGCACCATGCGCACCCTGATTCACCATGGTGGCAGCAACCCATTCTCTGCTGGTAATGAGGCTGAGCGCTACATTCCCAACGGGGTATACCCCGACCGCTCAGCCGAAGAAAAGCTGGAGGAGCTGAACACGCTGGCAGAGTGGGCTGCCGGAGACTCCTCCCCCCATCTC
This sequence comes from Akkermansia sp., assembly GCA_017398765.1. Taxonomy (GTDB): domain Bacteria; phylum Verrucomicrobiota; class Verrucomicrobiia; order Verrucomicrobiales; family Akkermansiaceae; genus Akkermansia. The sequence continues at coordinate 1,979 of JAFQEY010000045.1, read as the reverse complement.
CGCTGGGATGCCGCCTATATCGCTACACAGGACGAGATTTTCCCCCCGAATAACATGCGCGCCTGGTGGAATCCGCTTGGTCTCGGCACAGAGTTTGACAGTTACCACTACCCGTTCTCCAGGCCCGAGATTATTTTCAGGGAATTACAGGTCAAAGAATCCGCAGGTGCCCAGGTTGAGTCGACAACTGAGCGTGAGCTTGCGGACGCAGCTCCGGATTTTCAGCTCCCCCCGGCTTAGCCAAAGAACAAAAACAACAGCCGCGGAGTAATCTCAGCAAGAGAACGCGCAGCTGCAACCATTCCCCGAAACCTTTTGATAGTGTACGATTTGCCTGCTACAGAAGCCCGCACACACAGCCCCTTTTTTTAACCTTGACATTTCAAGATAAATGGCATAGAATGCAGCCGCGTTTTGGCAGCCCCAAATCCACAATCAGACGCTTCGTAAACAACCAGACATGAAAACTGCACACATTCCCGGTGTAATCGGTCAGGATGCTCCCTTCCTTTCCGGACTTCTTCTTGGAAAAGGTTATGATGGTCAAGGTATCATCTGCCCCATCCGGGAGGTTAAGGAATCCGCCGGACCTGTCAGGATTCTTTTCCTGTCAACCCCCATGTGAGCAGAAAGACAAATGAATAATCGCCCTAAAGTTCTGGTATCCGGCTGCTTTGATGAACTGCACAGCGGTCATATTGCCTTTCTGAAAGAAGCCGCAAGCTATGGGGATGTGTATGTCTCCGTGGGGTCAGATGCTACCGTGGCTGAGCTCAAAAAGCGAAAAGCCGTCTGTTCTGAAGAGGAACGCCGCTACATGCTGGAATCCATACGCTTTGTCAAAGAGGTCCACATCGGTCCGGCAACCGGCTCAGTGCTGGATTTTGCACCCCTTCTTGACATCATCAAACCGAACATCTTCTTTGTGAATGCTGACGGCAGCAGCGAGGAAAAACGAAAGTTAATAGAATCCAAGGGAATCCGCTACGTTGTCAGCCCCGGTATCGGAGAGGGTGCGGGCAGCGGTGTTGCCCGACCATTCCCGAACGTAACAGAAGAAAAAGGCGAGCGGGAATTGCCGCCCATGACCTATACGGCCGGAGAGCAAGATGAACGCCCGTGGGGGCGCTGGTTGGTCATGGATGCCATGCCTCGCTCCGTAGTGAAAAAGCTGACCATTCTTCCCGGCAACCGTATTTCTCTGCAACGGCACCGCCACCGCTCTGAGCTCTGGATTGTGGTGGACGGTATTGCAGAGGTTCAGCGGGACAAACAAAGCTTTACCCTCCGTCCCGGTGAGCAGATTTTCCTGCCCAAAGGGTGCCTGCACCGTCTTGGTAACACGACAAACACCCCGGTCACCATCATCGAAATCCAGTTCGGTAACATCCTGAGTGAACAGGATATCGAACGATTCAATGATGACTACGGCAGAGACACCGACACCATCTGATCGGCTCTGCACACGATGCTTCAGCAAACCAACCGATGCCGACGACGCAACATCGGTTGGTTTGCTCCGCCAACGCAGACTATATGCATTTCAGAGCGTTCCCGCAGCAGCGTGCTGAGTACTCAGCATAAGGTATTTTGCGCATCCTGCACAGAGGCAAACGCAGACCAGCCCGACAAATCACTTGCATAATGACACCAGAATAATCTACCGTTAACCACCTTAGCCCAGACAGGGAACCGGGGCAACTGCAAGGGGAGCCGCCCCGCGCTGCGTTTCAAGGACAGGGGAGATTGCTTAAGACTCCATTTAAAGGAACCGCTGCCTGAATTGCGGAGATAAGATTCACTCACCCGGTCAAACAGGCATGCGGTGCCCGTTTCATCCAGCACCGGAATTAAATCCAACAGGGGGGATTCCGAAGATGAAATCCGGAATGCATAAAGCCTTATGCTCGACCATTGAGAAACACCCTGAGTATTATAATTCATGGCAAACAAGCGCAATCTTTGGCTTGTCTCCATTT
>JAFQEY010000044.1 GCA_017398765.1 Akkermansia sp. | reverse complement strand
GCTCGTACAGTTGTGTTGGCAGGGACGCATTATCGCCTGTTGCAGAAACGGTTATGCGGAGAAACTTTTGCCAATCAATTGACCATTCTTGAAACAACGGACAGGATGAGTGAGCTGTTGTCAGACGCACATCTCTACATAGGCAAGACCGGGGCTGCGACGATGTTTGAGTGTTATGCAAGCGGAGTCCCGGTGTTGGCCAATTATGCCTTACCCGGACAGGAACAGGGTAATTTAGAGTTGCTTCTCAGGGATGGGTGCGGTTATTGGGTGGATAGTGTGAGAGATTGCTGTGATAAGATTTCTGAGTTGCTGTCCAATGGTGCCTGTCAGTGGCAACGTTTGAGGAATAATATGTTTAATATGCGGAGACGTGTTCAGGGTGCGGAACGGATAGTGGATATCATCATTGAAAAATATTGCCATGAGAAGTGATTCTTCTGTATTGTTGATTGATAATTCCAATAGCAGAACCAAGTTTTGCCTGTATCAGAGTGGCTCTATTCGCTCTGATATGAAAATCATCAGCACGGGTGATATTTCTGATGTGACGCTTCGTTGCTGTTTGGCGAATTGGCACTATTCCGCTGTTTATGTCTGTTCGGTTGTACCGGAGAAAGCGAAAATATTGGAAGCCTTTTTCTCTTGTCCTGTTTATTTCCTGAGATATGACAGTTGTGATTTGGTTGATTTTGCATCATATCCCGGGAAATGTACCTTGGGAGCGGATCGTGTGGCCAATGTTTTAGGATTGTCAGAGTGGAATCGTTTCCCGGCGGTAGCCGTTGATTTAGGTACGGCTGTTACTCTGGAAGTTGTGGTTAAGAATTCTTCCGGTCGACTTCAGTTTATCGGGGGGATGATAGCCCCCGGACTTTCTCTTTTCAGCGAATATCTTTCAACCCGTACAGCACAGCTTCCGCAAGTGCAGCATCTGATGCAGCCCCCGGTAGATTACATTGGGCGGGATACGGCCCGGTCCATACATGCCGGTTTTTTTTCCGGAGCAGTCGGGATGCTGCGTTCCATGTTGGGTGCGGTTACTGCTTCACTGCGTGAAACGCCATTTATTGTTGCTACCGGTGGGGATGCCGCCTGGGCAGCAGCGCAGCTGCCGGAGATTGATGAGGTGGATACTTTGCTGACGTTGCGCGGGCTGGCTCGTTATGCAGAAAGTGAGAGCTGACTCTTGTTTTTTTTCAAATGGTGATTTTTTTGTTGCAACTCGGACTTGAACACGCTACAATGGAGCCACCTAAAACAGTCACAACTTATGTCTGATAACATCGAAACACAGGTAAAGGAAATCATCGCTGAGCAGCTCAGCGTTGACATCGAAAAGGTGACCTCTGATGCTAAGTTTATCGAGGATCTCGGTGCCGACTCTCTTGACACCGTTGAGCTCGTGATGGCTTTCGAGGATAAGTTCTCTATTGAGGTGCCGGACGAGAAGGCCGAGACGCTTAAGTCTGTGGCTGATGTTGTGGCCTACATCAAGGAGAATCAGGCTTGATTTGGCTTTCATCTTTTTGACCGGGCGGTTCCTCAGGCATCTGCGGAACCGCTTTTTCTCTCTTTTTTGGCCGGATATTGGTAGTCATGCGTGAGCAAGAGGTAAACTATGTGATGCAGCATACAAAGGTATTGTATGTGCCGGATCGGCGTATAGATACATTTGGCGATACGCGATTTAATTTTCACATGGTATCCGAGCTCATGGATGAAGTGGGGGCGAGCCGGGTGCGCAGTGGTTGGATAGAAGCTTCCCGCCCGCGAATCATGCGTCCGGCAGATTTAATGGGGGTGGAGTTTGAGGGGTTTGGCGAGACGGCACAACGCATGGCGGAGTGGTTGTCCGAGCGTGGTAATGAGATGTCATTTTTGTGCCGGTACGGATTTCGCTTCAGTCGTTCGGAGGTGAGAGAAGAAATTGTACATGAGGATATATTGACTGTTTCTGATCGTCTGCGAGAGTCAGCCTTGTCATCCGGCAATCCTTTGTTGGCAGTAATTTCCGGTGTAGATGATGCGTGGGAGCTGTCTTTGCTTTATTTTATGGTAACAATGATACGGGAATCATATGAAATCAATATGTTTGATTTTAGGCATCGCGGGATTTTGTAGTGCGTTGCCGTTGGTAGCACAGGATAATTACTCACTCTGGCCGCGGAGACCCCGGGAGCTGGAGCAGGCGCGCCATTTGTTGTCGCAGCAAAAGTGGGGAGAGGCGGTTTATCTCTTACAGCCGTTTGTTGCGGATTCCGGAGTAGCCGGTACTGAGGCAAGACAGATAGTGAGTGGTATCAATGTAGTGCGCTACCTCTCGCGTATGCATCCGCGCTCGCACGTGTATATTGTCAAGCGCGGTGATACCTTACCTAAGATTGCAAGCCAGACGCAATGTCCTGTCGACCTGCTGATGCTGTATAACGGTATCGTTTCTCCATCTTCCCTGAAGGTCGGACAAAAATTGGTATATATAGACATGACGCTTCGGGTAGAGATTTATTCACCGCTCAATGAGTTGACCGTGTGGGATGAAGATGCCCTGGTGGTATCATATAAGATATTGTCCGCAAAAGGGGTATCCGCTCGAAAGCCCGATGCCGGAGAGGTGAAGGTTCAATCTCGCGAAGCCTATTTGCAAGGGAAGAAGGTTCCGCGGAATTCCGCGCTTGCCGTGGGGGCAAACAAGGTGATTCGCCTGACGGACGGGAGTGTTATTTCTGCGGAAGAAAACAATGCGCCTGTCGTATTGCGACTGGAGCAGAAAGATATCAACGAATTGGCACTCCTGGTGCGGGAATCCAACACGGTATTATGGCTGGAACAGCCTGCAGATAGCCGCAAGGAGGAGAACGCGGCCGGAAAGTAGCCCGCCTCAGGGAGTGTGTTTTCCCCGCCCTGATATTGCCGACAAGCCGGGGAGCGGCCAGCGCGGCGCGGATTAGTCACCAAGCGTATGATAGCGCGTAAAGCTTGCCAAATCCGCAGGCGTAAGCGTATCCAGACCATCCAGAAAGGCCGGGGCAAAGCTGCCCGGATGAGGCGTTTTATGGGCGGCACGTTCACCAACCAGCCCCATGATTGCAGCGGTAGAGATACCGGCATCAAGTGCATTGTCTGCCACGGCCAGACAGGCACCGGCAAGAGCACCCATGGAGCAGCCCATGCCGGTGACCCGTTCCATGATGGGGTCACCGTTGGTGAGCATCCAGGTGGTAGCACCATCAGTAGCATAGTCTTTGGCACCGGTCACCAGTACGGCTGCGCCAGTGTTCTGCGCCAGCGAGATGGCGGCCTGTACTGCCTGAGTACTGGAATTGGTGCTCTCAACACCGCGCCCGGCCGTGTTTTCCCCGGCAAGTGCCATGATTTCGGAGGCATTGCCGCGAATCAGAGTTGGTGGGGCTTCAGCCACCAACTTGTGGCAGAAATCTGTGCGGAAGCGTAAAACGCCGGCCGCTACAGGGTCAAGCACCCAGGGCACACCGGCTTCTCTTGCCGCTTTAACAGCGCGCAGCATAACCTCAGCCTGCAGCTCGGTGAGCGTGCCGGTGTTGACAAGCAGAGCCTGAGCACTGTTGTGCAATAATTCTTCACATTCCTCAGCATGTTGCAGCATTACCGGTGCTGCACCGATAGATAATAACACGTTGGCGGTGAAGTTTTGCACTACACTATTGGTCAGGCACAAAACCAGCGGGTGCTGGTCCCGCAGCTTTTGCAGCACAATGGCTGCTGTTTCGGAAGGTGTATAAAGCATGGGTGTATGGGGTAATGAATTATCAGAGCAGTTCCTGAGCCGCCAGGCGTGGGTTTTCTGCGGCGCATATAGCGGAGACAACCGCCACTCCTGCCGCTGCACCCGTGGCGCGGATGTCTGCGGCTCTGGCCGCGTTTATCCCGCCGATGGCTACCACGGGCAGGGGAGAGCTTGCCGCCACGGCCGCCCAATGTTTCAAGCCCATATCAGGTGCGGCATCCGGCTTGGTTGCAGTGGGGTATACCGGTCCGCAACCCACATAGTCAACCATATCCACGGGCACCGCATTCATCTCTTCCTGTGTGGAGACAGAGAATCCCAGAATCATATCCGGGCCGATGGCGGCTCGAGCCTGTGAAACCGGCATGTCATTTTGGCCAATGTGGATACCGTCCGCCCCGATTTCTATAGCAAGATTGACATCATTATTGATGATGAGCGGGACTCCTGCACGGCGCAGGAAGTCGCGCAGTGGTAGCAGCTCTGCCAGTATGGCAGAGCGGTCTGACTGAGAGCTGCGGTACTGAACCATGGTGACACCGCCTGCTACAGCTTCCTGAACTGTGGGTAACAGCCCGTGCCTGCAGCGGGTTGCCTCATCGGTCACCAGGTAGAGGTAAAGCATTTTCGGGGCAAACTGGCTCATGGCGCGTATTCTACTCCATTCTCATGGTGTCTGCACCTCCTTTTCGTGACAGCCTGCGGCATAAATTTGTGTTTGTTATTGGTACTCAATTTGATAGCTGTTGGTGTGCCGGTTGTGCTCCGCGTATTGCCTCAAAAAAAACAGTCACCGAAAAGTGGATGCCTCAAAATTGCGGTCACCGAAACTTTAGCGGATGATTGACTCAAAAACAAGGCAAATCCACCATTTTTCTGCCCCAAAATGACAGCGAGCGTAGCGAGTC
>JAFQEY010000006.1 GCA_017398765.1 Akkermansia sp. | reverse complement strand
CCATTGTTGCCCAATCGTCAATGCCTGCTTATCCAACCGGAATAATCCTGTGCTTACGCGTTGGTACAATCAGGGAAATGGCAATTGTAGAAAACATTGCGGGCGGATGCCCGCCGAACTCAGAGCCCCGTGGGGGCGACATAAAATAGCCCGGCGATGGAGCTGCGTGAGCAGCGGAATCCCGGGGGCAAAGAGAACAAAAAAGCCGGAACCCCGCATGGGGTGACATAAGGCGGTGTGTCAGACTTAACGTAAAATGCAACAATGAGTCGCATGATACGGACATGGGACAATGAAACCGCTGTAACTCAATGTGGCACATTATGCCACCCCTCCGGGGTTCTGCTATATTTTGGTGTTTTCCCCGGGGTTACGCCGCAGACGCGGCTTCACCCCGGTCTATCATATACCGCCGCCCGTCGAACTCTGTCACTTTGGGCTCGCGCCGCACGGCGGGACTCCCCCTGTAAACACCCATTCAGCTGTCACAACAGACTAATGAATTTAATGATTCCAACGCATAAGGGAATCATTTTGCTGCACGGGCAGCAGCGTGTTTGCCGTAGGTTGTTTTGGGAAATTTATCTGCCGCGCGCCGGAAATACTCTGCTGCGCGGTGGGGGGATTGGAGTTTGTCTGCCGCAAGTGCGCCGGCTCTGTAGAGAAACATGGCTCGTTCCTCAGGGTCAGAGACAGCATCTGCCCCCTCCAGCAGTGTTTGGAGTGCCGCCTCGGGGTTGTGTGCAATATCCTGCTGCAGGCGATTAAGCTCCAGCCAGCCGCGGGCGCGTTTACGTTGTTTGAGCACCAGCCGGTGCATGGCGGGCAGCAGGTCAGTGTCTTCTGTGCGGCGAATGCGGGCGGCCAGCTCTGCCAGCTCGTCTTCCTCAGGATAATAGGAGCCGCCATAAAGCCTCTCACTGAGTGCCTGCCCCCATGTCGGCAGAATCCAGAAACGGAACATGACACCTTCTGCCAGTGCCAGTATCGCCAGGCTTCCCACCAGCAACAGAATGCCGTTGAGCGTTTCCCCCCGGCTCATCCAATCCATAATGATTGGAGTAGCCAAGGCAAACGCACCCAACGGCAACAAAACGGCAACCGACTTGAGAAAAAAGCGAATCATCAGCGCTTGGGCAGGTCTGCCATATCCAGGTAATTGAGGGAGATGGTGCGGTTCGGATCCTGCGGGTTGCGGATTTCAAGCTTCATCTGCTTAAAGAACCATGAGCCATCGTCCAGTTTCTGAACAGAGGTGATGGTGAAGCGCTTTTTGAGCTTCCCGTCGCGCCCGTAACCGTCTATCTGCCACGTGGTACCGTTTTCCTTGTCAACCCACATGCGTACCCAGGCAAACTGACCCACGGCGGGGGTCGGGTTGGGAACCTCCACCACGTAGCAATCACGCCCCTTGATACGGGAGTTGGATGAATCCGCCAACACCTTACCACCCTTCCAATAAAGGAAGCGCAGGGACAAGTCCTCATAGCAGACATCTGTCCCGGCGATGGTTTTGGTGTAGGATGCAGGTGCCATTACCGTGGCTTTGCCTCCCTCTACCTGAATCAGCTGGGCACTTTTTTCGCGTATGCGGACATCGAACCGCTTCCATGCATCACTTTCCTTGTATTGGAAAACGATGGTTTCTCCGCGGGCACTGAGACTGAAAGGTATTTTGGTACGGTTTTTACGGATAGTGCCGGACACGTCTTTGTTGCCTTGGCTTACAGTCATGTCACGCATGGCACTGAGCAGCTCATCTGCAGAGGGGGCTTCCTGAGCAAAAGCACCGGCTGCCAGCAGGAAACAGCCCAGCAGGGCTGATTTGAAGGTCTGTCGAAATGTATTCTTCATGGTTTGATTATATCGTGTGGGCGTGCAAAGGAACAGAAATTATTTACCGCTCGCCGCTGTAAGACACAGCTTGATAGGATATATTATTTCCCGGCGGTTTTCTGTTTTTCAAGCGGAGCTTGTTGTTGAGCCTGTTTTTTGGTGATTTCTCTGCCGGATTTTCCCCCTGCATCTGTGAGTAGTTTTCGGATTTCCGGCGTGGCGGCCTTATCCAGCGGAGTGTAGCCGAATTCATCTAACGCATTGATTTCTGCATTATTGCGTATAAGTATGCGGGTGAGCTCCGTGTGACCGTTCCAGGCAGCAAAATGCAGGGGTGTCCAATCATACTTACCACGGTGGTCAATGGTGGCACCGTAGCGAATCAGAAGCTCGACCGTTGAATCATAACCTTTGTCCACAGCCCAGTCAATGGGTTGCTGACCATCCTGAGTTTTGACGTTGATATCTGCCTTATTCTCAATGAGGATATCTGCCACCCCCGGATTGTCATGCTCTACTGCTTCTACCAGGGGTGTGCGGTTTTGCTCATCTTTCGCGTTGACATCTGCATGGTGTTTGATAAGAGTATCAGCCACCTGCTGGTGGTCATCCCATGCCGCCCAATGCAGGGGGGTGCTGCCATCCTCATTTTTGGCGTTGATATCGGCTCCGGCATCGATAAGCATTTTTGCCGTATCGTTGTGATTGTGCATGGCTGCCTGGTGCAGGGGGGTTGCTCCCTCCTTGGTGCAGGTGTTGACACTGGCCCCGCAGGCAATGAGAATCTTGGCCAGTCCCGTGTATCCGTTCTCACAGCATGAAAGCAGAATTTGATTGCGGAACATGTAGGTGGTGCACAAGGCAATAAAAACAACAGACCCCACGGCGAGCATGGTTCCCTGGCGAACCACGCTGCGGTGCTGTTCCGGGGTCAACTCTTCTTCCTCAAGTTCTTCCCAATCTTCCTCCGATTCGTCCTGCATGCGCGCGCATTATGCCTATCAGTTAGTTTTTTGTCAAGATTATAAATACTTTATCTTGCTGAGTAACGCTGTAGCAGGTGTTGGAAAAAAATTATTCCGGCAACCAATCCACGTCAATTTTCTCAGTTTCGCCCTTTTTATTTTCATAGAGAACGTAACCGTTCTGTGCACCGAACTTATACACCTCCATCGTTACCTTGACATCATAACAACAATATTTAGCAATGTCCAGCAGCTTTTGCGGGTCACCGTTTTTTTCATATTCGGCCCACCATTTGAGCGCATCTGTTCCTTCTGCAGTTTTAGAATTGCCGCCTAAGGTAACTTTGGCAACAGAGTCCAACTTGAGCCGGTGTCCCAGCTTGGAGGAAAGGTAAGTGCAGATGTCCAGATTGCGTGTTACATCTGCCACGGTCCAGAAGGTGTAGGCCTGAAGTACCCCGTAGTCGAAGCCGATATGGTTGTACCCCACCACCAAATCAGCCTGTCTCAGTTCTTCAATAAGTTCTTCTGCGCGGTCTTCCGTATAGATGTGGTAGGCATTATCACGCGTGGAAAACGTAACCCCGACAGACATACCCATCTTGGCGGTTTCGTGCCAGCCGCCCACTTCTGCGGCAGAGCGTCGGGTTTCCAAATCAAAGAAGACTATATTTTTCATGACAGGGAGGAGGGGAGAGTGCGGCGCAGTCCTTCGTACAGCATGACAGCTACTGCCGTGGAGAGATTGAGTGAGCGGGCGTGCTCCCCGGGCATGGGGATACGCAGTGCCGTTTCCGGGTGAGCGGCAATCCACCGCTCCGGCAACCCTTTGGATTCCGGTCCGAACATGAGATAATCCCCGTCCTTGAGCGGTATTTCCGCATCCCAGATGCTGTGTTTGGCCTTGGTGGACAGATACCAGAAACGAGCACCGGGGGCGGCACTGGCCTCCAGTTCCTCCGGGCTGTCCCACAGGTGCAAATCCACGTGTTTCCAATAGTCCAACCCCGTGCGGCGGATGTGTTTTTCGTCCAGACTGAAGCCCAGGGGTTTGATGAGGTGCAGCCGCGAGCCGGTTGCCACCGCCAAACGTCCGGCGGCTCCGGTATTGTGGGGAATTTCAGGATGAAAGAGGACGATATGGAACATGTCTTACTTGGCACCTTTGCCGAAAAGTACAGCGGGGATAGTGCGGAAGAAGAGCACAACATCCAGCCAGAGACTCCAGTTGTCTATGTACTTGAAGTCTTTGTTAATCATGTTGTCAAAGTCACCGTTGTCACTGCGGTCCTCAATCTGCCAGTAGCAGGTGAGGCCGGGTTTGACACTCAGGCGGCGGCGGTGCGCAATGGAAGGGAATTCCGCCGTTTCATACACGGGAAGAGGCCGGGGACCGACTATGCTCATGTCCCCGCAGATGATATTGATTAACTGCGGCAGCTCGTCAATGGAGAGCTTGCGGATAATATGTCCGAAACGGAAAATGCGCGGATCATTGGTCAGCTTGAAAATCGGACCGTTCATTTCATTTCCGTATTTTGCTTTTACCTCTGCCAGACGTTGTTCTGCATCCACATACATAGAGCGGAACTTCCACATGCCAAAGGGTTTACCGTATAATCCGGAGCGTTGCTGGCGGTAGAATACGGGGCCTTTCGGGTCACTGATTTTGATGCCGATTGCCGCGAAAACCCACAGGGGCAGGGAGCAGATGAGAATGAATGTTGCAACAATTCGGTCAGCAATATCCTTGATGAGGCGTGCCCAGAACTGGGCAGGGCGGGAGCAGAGCACCAGCATGCGGTTGTTGTGCACCTCATTGATTTCGGCTTTCATGCTGCCGGGGTGATTGGCCGTGTTAAGCATCAGGTAAATGTCGATTCCCTGTAACTCACAAATGTTGATAATGTACTCATTGAGATGATAGCTTCTCAAACCGCCGCAGACAATGAGGTGGGAAACTCCGTGTTCCTCTGTGAGTTTCTGAACGTCTTGCTCAGTGGTTCGCCCGGGGATAGCTGTTCCGACCACATTGAAACGGTTTTTCCAGAAAGCCGGGAGGCTGTCCCACTGCCTGGCAATATCCTCCTCACTGCCGGCGAGGATGACCTGGCGCAATCCTTTGCGCCCGCATTTGGTGTGGAGTTTCCAGAAGCGGATAATGAGGAAACGGAAGAACAGCAGGCAAGGGATACCGATGGCATTTACCAGCAGAACGTGGTTGTAGTATACGGCATCATCACTTATTCCCTGGTAGATGGCCAGCGCAACAAAATAATAGGCGGCAAATGTCACGAGCTGGCGCACAGCAGAGCCTATTTGCTGAAGATTGTTCTTGTGGTAAAACCCCACCAGATGCAGCACAAAGGGGATGCTGAACAGAGCTGCACCTGCCAGAAACGAAGTTGTGCTTATCAGATTGAAAGCCGTTTCCCGTTCCCAGCCGAACAAAGGTGCAAGACGGTTGGTAATATTGGCTGAAAAGTAGGCAAAAGTAAAAGCTAAAGCCATATCAGCCAGAGGGACGATACGAGAGAGAAAACTTTTTTGATGCTCGACCATAAGCGTGGCGAGAGTATAACAGACAGGACTTTGTCTGACAAGGCAAAATTCTTTTTGCTTGAAAGATGAAGGTCTTTCTGGTAGTACGTATGTATATGAACTTGCTGAAAACCGCTATGGCGATGATGGCAATGACAGGAATGCTCGCGGTTGCGGAGACTGCGTCGTATGAACCGCATCCCGACTGGGAGAATCCTCAGAACCTCTCTCAGGGGCGTGAGGAGGCGCGCGCGTTCTTTGTGCCTTTTGCCGATAGAAATGAAGCACTGAAAGGAAAACGGGAGGATTCCTCATGGGTGCTTTCACTGAATGGTAACTGGAAATTCAACTGGGTACCCTCCCCGGATAAGCGACCTGTGGATTTTTATAAGCCGGAGTTTGATGTAAGTGGCTGGGCAGAGATAGATGTGCCCTCCAACTGGCAAATGCGCGGCTATGGTACGCCCATGTACATCAACCAGGCCTACGCCGTGGTGCGTGACTGGCCGCGTGTGCTGACCAAGCCCCGCACCGAGCGTGAGAAAAAGTACACCATCCCTGCCACAGAGCCTAATGCCGTGGGGTCCTACCGCCGTGAGATTGAACTGCCGGCAGACTGGAACGGGCGTGAGGTATTCATTCGCTTTGACGGCGTTGATTCTTTCTTCTACCTCTGGGTGAACGGGCAGAAAGTCGGCTTCTCCAAGGACAGCCGCTGCGCCGCTGTGTTTGATATCACCAAGTACGTGAAACCGGGCAAAAACACCATCGCGGCAGAGGTATACCGCTTCAGTGATGCCACCTATCTTGAGTGTCAGGACATGTGGAGACTCTCCGGCATCTTCCGCGATGTCTACTTGTACTCCACCCCCCGCACTCTGGTGCGTGACTTCTTTGTTCACACGGACTTTCCGCAGAATGCCGATGGCACGAGCGACTATAACGTGAGCAAATTCAGCGTGGATGTGGCGGTGGACAACCGCAGTGGGGCAGAGGATACTGTGCTGCTGGAAGCAGAGTTGCTGGATACCGCCGGAAAGACTGTGCAGGCTATCACCTCTGCACCGCTGACCCTGAAACCCGGTGAGGAACAATCCGTCAAACTGGCGGCAGATGTAGCCAAGCCCGCCCTGTGGAGCGCGGAGAAGCCTCATTTGTATACCCTCCTGCTGACGCTGAAAGATAAGAACGGAACCGCTACCGAGACCATATCCCGCAAGGTTGGTTTCCGCGATGTGAAGCTGCTCAACGGCCGCTATCTCGTTAACGGCATGCCCGTGAAGCTCAAGGGCGTGAACCGCCACGAAAGCCAGCATGCCAACGGTCACACCGTTACTCAGGAAGAGTGCCGGCAGGAGCTGTTGCTCATGAAGCGCGGTAACATCAACCACATTCGCAACTCCCACTATCCCCAGCCGGATTGGTTCTATGAGATGTGTGATGAGTATGGTATCTACGTGTGCGATGAGGCCAATATCGAATCCCACGGATACTACTACGGTGAGCTCTCCCTCTCCCACCCGGAGGAATGGAAAGCTCAGCACGTGTGGCGTAACAAAAACATGGTGGAGCAGAGCAAAAACCACGCCTGTGTCGTCATGTGGTCTTACGGCAATGAAGCCGGCCCCGGTGATAACTTTGCCGCCGTGCGTGACTGGATCAAGAGCCGGGATACATCTCGCCCGACTCAGTATGAGCGCAACAACGACCTGGCAGACCTTTGCTCCAACCAGTACCCCAGCGTGAACTGGGCGCGTGAAGTTGCCGCCCGCAAGCTGGAGAAACCCTGGTATGTTTCTGAGTATGCCCATATCCTCTGCAACTCCATGGGCAACCTGGCGGACTACTGGGAAGCGTTTGATTCCAGTGATTCCATCATCGGCGGCGGTATCTGGGAGTGGATTCACCAGAGCTATGACCAGGAGGTCACCCTGCCGGACGGCCGTAAAGTGACCCGCCAGAGCTATGGCGGTGACCACGGTGAGTTCCCGAATGATGGTATTTTCTGCATCAAGGGCGTGATATACAGCGACCGCACCCCCACGCCGCTCTATGCGGAAATCCGCAAAGCCCAGCAGAATGCAGACTTTACCTATGCCGGGCTTACGGAGGATAAAAACTTTGTGCGCGTGAATATCCGCAACAAGAATCTCTTCACCAACCTGGGAGAGTTTGACGGCACCTGGCAGCTCATGGAAGAAGGCAGCAAAGTGGTGGCTCAGGGTGAGTTTGAGCCCTCTGCTGCACCCCTGCAGCACACGGAAATTCTCATCCCCGTAGAATCAGCCAAGGCTCTCTTTCAGCAGGATCGCCACTACTATCTGACCGTTAATCTGCACCTCAAGGCAGATACCAACTGGGCTGAGAAGGGCTATGTGGTCGCCACGGAGCAGCTCCCCCTGCCGGAAACCCTCACCGGTTACAACCCCAAGGATAAGATGCCGGTGCTGACTCCTGATGACAGTCTTCAGGTGCGCAATATGAGTGGTAAGATGATGGTGATGGGTAAGAACTTCTCCCTTACCATTGACAAGACCACCGGCGGTCTCTGCAACTATATCGTAGATGGCAAGCAGCTGCTGGGGGATAAACCCACGCTGAACCTGAGCGCTTTCCGCGCACCGGTGGCCAATGACAAGTGGGCCATGAACCAGTGGCTCAACAATGGCCTGCGCAATCTGACCCACACGGCCACTCCGTTGCTGGTGGAGCGTCTGGACGGTAAGGCGGTTCGTATCTCCTGCGATGTCCGCAGCCAGGGTATCCGCAAAGAAAGCCTTGATTCACGAAACTATGACAACGGCAAGTTTGAAATCGAGGATTTGGGACCCGTCAATGAGAAAGATTTCCACTTCATTACCCAGCTGGTGTATACCATCCTGCCCAACGGTCAGGTGAGTGTGCAGGCGGGCATCGTGCCTGACGGTGAGAAGATTGTTCTGCCGCGTCTGGGTTATACACTCAGTCTGCCGGAGCGCTATTCCAACGTCCGCTGGTTTGGACGCGGTCCGGGGGAGAATTACCCTGACCGCAAGACCGGTACCCCCATCGGTATCTACAACCTCAAGGTGCAGGATATGGTGGAGCGTTATCCCTTCCCCATGGAAATGGGCAACCGCATGGATACCACCTGGGTGGCTGTTACCGATGCTGACGGAGTGGGACTCATGGTCTCTGCCGATCAGGACAGAAGCTTCAATTTCTCGGCTCTGCCATACACCGCGCAGGAAATCTTCAATGCTCCTCACCCGGAGGAAGTGAAACCCGCCGGCTGTACCGTGCTGAACGTGGATGCCATCACCCTTGGTCTGGGTGGTGCAGCCTGCGGTCCGCGCCCGCTGGATCGGGATATTCCGATTTCCGGTTCAACCACCTTTTCTTTCTCCCTGCGTCCCATCCGTTTGGGACAGAAGCCGGAGGAAGTAGGCCGAGAGATCTTGCCGCTTACCGGTGCTGTGACTATTTCCCGTGATTCCATGGGGTATGTGACGGCCTCCTGCTCCACACGTGATGCGAAGATTGAAATCACCCTGCCGGACGGTACCAAGCAGGAGTATACCGATCCCTTCCTCCAGCGTGAGGATGGCTACGTATACGCTCGTGCCACCAGCCCGGGCTGCCTGAACTCCGCATCCACATTCCAGCACTTTACCACCTGGCAGCCGGATAAACTCATGCGTGTGGTGTCCTGCTCCTCCTCTGCAAGCCGAATGGAATCTGCCTGGAATCTTATCGACGGTCGCCGGGATACATACTGGCACACGCGCTGGCGTGACCCCGTTCCCGGGTACCCGCATGATGTGGTGATTAACTTGGGGGTGGATTCCGTATTGCGAGGTTTCAAGGTGACTCCGCGTCAAGGGCGCTCATCCTCTCGCGTGGGTAAGGTGGCTTTCTACCTTTCGGAAGATGGTCAGAACTGGTCTGCCGCGCCGGATTGCACGCTCAACCTGGCAGATGAGGATAATGAGCAATCTGTCCTGCTGCCGGAGTCCCGCAAGGCACGTTTCTTCAAAATGGTCTGCCTGGAGCCCATCAACACCGGTGAGCAGTACGCGGCCGTGGCAGAAATCAAGCCCATAGTCGAGAGCGTGGCGGGAGAGTATCCCCCATACGCGTTCTTCTCCATCAACTACGTCAGCTCTGACCTGCCCGGTGAGGGACCTGCCTCCAATGTGCTGGATGGCAACCCGGACACATACTGGCACACCATGAAGGGAGTGACCATGGCCAGCTTCCCGCATGATATCCGTATCAGTCTGGGGAGCGAGCGTCAGCTGCGCGGTATGCTGTATCGCGGTGCACCCTCTCCGCAGGGTCGTGTGAAGGATTATGAAGTCTACGTGAGCAATGACGGTAAGTCCTGGGGTGACCCCGTAGCCCGTGGCTCCTTCAGCAATAATGCTGAGCTGCAGGAGGCTATCTTCTTCTCCCCCGTGAATGTCCGCTACATTCGTCTCGTGGCTCTTTCCGCTCACGATGGCGGGGACTCCGCCGCCATTTCGGAGCTGGACGTCATCCCGGCTCAATAAGCAGCTGAATACGCTGAATATTTCGGAACCGGTGCTTCTCCGCAAGCATCGGTTCCGCTTGTTTTCAGAATATCGAAAGTTAGCGGAATAAATGCCAAAAGAGGGTTGACTTGACGGGGGAAAGCCTGTATACTCCGCGCCCGTATGGAAAACCAGACCAACAATTTTGATCTCTCGGCGCTCGACACGGCCGCTATGCGCAGCCGTCTTTCCGAGCTCGGGAGCTATCTTTGACCTCGCTAACCTGGAAGAACGAGTCGCTGAGCTGGATGCCCGCATGAGCGCGCCGGATTTCTGGGATAACCCCACGGCCGCCCGCGAGCTGATGAATGAGGTGAACCCCCTCAAACGCCGTCTGGAGAAGTTTCACGAGCTGGAATCCGGGCTTGAGAATGTGGAGGTCGCCATCGAGATGGCCGATGAAGAGCCGGAAATGGCGGCAGAGGCTCACGCAGAGTACAATGCATGGGTGAAGAGCCTGGAGGAGTTCGAGCTGCTCACGCTGCTGAACGGACCGCATGACAATGCCGGCTGCTACATCACCATTCATGCCGGTGCCGGTGGTACAGAGGCCTGTGACTGGGCCAGCATGCTCATGCGCATGTACCTCCGCTACTGTGAGCGCCACGGCTTCAATACCGAAATCATGGAAAGCACAGATGGCGATGAAGCCGGTATCCGCTCTGTGACCATCAAGATTGACGGCGAATACGCCTACGGCTATTTGAAGAATGAGCGCGGTATTCACCGCCTGGTGCGCATGAGCCCCTTTGACGCTGCGGGTAAACGCCATACCTCCTTCTGCTCACTGGATGCCACGCCGGATATCTCTGACGATGTGGAGATTGAGGTCAAGGAAGCCGATGTGAAGATGGATACCTACCGCTCCGGCGGTAAGGGCGGTCAGAACGTGAACAAGGTGGAAACCGCCGTGCGTCTGACGCACCTTCCCACCGGCATCATCGTGGCCTGCCAGACGCAGCGCTCCCAGCTCCGCAACCGAGAGGAAGCCATGCGCATGCTCAAGGCCCGCCTCATCCAGCTGGAGGAGGACCGCAAGCGAGCCGAGGCTGACCGCCAGTATTCCGAAAAGGGCGACATCGCCTGGGGTAACCAGATTCGTTCATACGTGTTCCAGCCTTACCAGATGGTGAAGGATCTGCGCACCGGTTTTGAATCCGGCAACATCCAGGATGTGATGGATGGCAACATCGACGGCTACGTTGAGGCCATGCTCCGCCATAACGCCAACGCATAAAGTACAAGGGCTGAAGGACAAGGTACAAAGAGGAGTTTATGACGGCTCGGGGTGACGAGATGAAGGAACGAACACTGCAATTCAGTTTCAGGGTCGGTCATCTCGTTCACCATCTGGGCCGTGACAATACACTCTCGGAGGTTTATGGAAGACAGCTTCTCCGTTGTGCTTCTTCTGTGGGGGCTAACTATCGGGCTGCCTGTCGTGCCAAATCTCCCCGCGATTTTCTGAATAAACTGAAGATATGTGAGGAAGAATGCGATGAGTGTGTGTATTGGCTTCAGCATGTGGAGCATTTTCGATTGGTTTCTACCACTCGGTTGCAACCTTTGGTTCAGGAAGCCTCGGAACTCTGTGCGATGCTTACCTCTGCCTGCAAAACGGCTGCTCGACGCGTCCATGATACTGCCAATCAATAAGCCGTTCGTCCTTCGTTCATTGTCCTTCATACTTTTTTCTCATGCTTGAGATTGACGTACTGACTCTGTTTCCGGAGATGATAACCGGGCCGCTTTCCCAGAGCATCATGGGGCGGGCGGCTGAGAGCGGTATCATCTCTGTGCGGGCGCACCAGCTGCGCGACTGGACGCACGATAAGTACCGCCGTGCGGATGATTATCTCTGCGGCGGCGGGCAGGGCATGCTCATGAAATGTGAGCCGATTTTTGAGGCCATCGAGGAACTGCGGCGGGAAAATACCCGCGTGATTCTCATGACCCCGCAGGGGCGGGTGTTCCGCCAGCCGGTGGCAGAGGAGCTGGCCGCTCCCTGTAAAGAGGGCGGCGATGCCCACTACATCATCCTCTGCGGGCATTATGAGGGGGTGGATTACCGCGTTATCGAGACACTGGTGGATATGGAGTTGTCCATTGGCGATTATATCCTGACCAACGGAGCGATTGCCGCCGTGGTGGTGATAGATGCCGTGGCGCGCCTGCTCCCCGGCGCGCTGGGCGATGCCCGCAGCAGCGTGGAGGAATCGTTCTCCGACGGTCTGTTGGAGGCTCCCGCCTACACGAAGCCCAACGTCTTCCGTGGCATGGAGGTCCCAGCCGTGTTCCTTTCCGGCAACCACAAGGCCATGGCTGAGTGGAAACTGGAAAAATCTCTTGAGCGTACCAAAACCAACCGCCCGGATTTATATGAAGCCTGGGCGGCGGCTCACCCGGAGCATTTTGCCCCGAAAAAGAAACGCCGCAAGACCCCGCTGACAACCTATAAAAACCGCAAGACTCCGGTAGACGGTGAGCCAAGCTGAAGGCATTGATACTTTATTTCTGACATTTTTTCACTTTTTTTCAGAAAAAGTTGCGGATTTGTATCCGGTTTGGATTAGAAAGGGTGTAATGCATCACGGTCACAGGCCCTTGACCATCCCAACTACCGGAGTCGCATGCCCAAAACACCGGGGTCAGAGAGAACTCCCGGAAAGCCCGTGGTGCATTACATTTTCCCCTTGTCGGGGTGCTTTACGCTTGTTTTTCAGTGGGAAAAGCGGTAAAATGCCGCCAACATGACAGCTGGAGACTCTTACAAAGTGGCGGATATCAGTCTGAAGGACTGGGGCCGCAAGGAAATTGCCGTTTCGGAATACGAGATGCCGGGTCTGATGGCCTGCCGTGAGAAGTATGGCCCGCAGAAGCCGCTGGCCGGGGTGCGTATCACCGGGTCTTTGCACATGACCATTCAGACCGCCATTCTCATTGAGACGCTGGTGGAGCTGGGGGCGGATGTGCGCTGGGCCAGCTGTAACATCTTCTCCACCCAGGATCATGCCGCCGCCGCCATTGCTGCGACCGGGGTGCCCGTGTTTGCCTGGAAGGGCGAGACGCTGGAGGAATACTGGGACTGCACCTGGGCGGCTCTCTCCCACCGCGGGGGGCAGGGGCCGCAGCTGATTGTGGATGACGGCGGCGATGTGACGCTGCTGCTGCACAAGGGCTATGAGATGGAAGAGGGCAGTGATTGGGTCAATTCCCCCTCCGGCAGCGAGGAAGAAGGTGTTATCAAGGCTCTGCTCAAGCGCATTGCTGCGGAACAACCCGGCGTGTTCCACCGCTGGTTGCCGGAGATTATGGGTGTATCCGAAGAAACGACCACCGGCGTACACCGTCTCTACCAGATGGAGCGTGAGGGTAAGCTGCTCTTCCCCGCCATCAATGTGAATGATTCCGTGACCAAGAGCAAGTTCGATAACCTCTACGGCTGCCGCGAAAGTTTGACGGACGGTATCAAGCGCGCCACGGATGTGATGATTGCCGGCAAGGTGGCTGTCATCTGCGGCTATGGCGATGTGGGCAAGGGCTGTGCCCAGGCACTGCGCGGGCTCGGTGCTCAGGTTGTTGTCACGGAGGTGGACCCCATCTGCGCTCTTCAGGCCGCCATGGAGGGCTACCGCGTGCTCACGGTGGAGGATACCCTCGGCTGGGCAGATATCTATGTGACCACCACGGGCAACTGCGATATCATCACCCTGGAGCACATGGAGAAGATTAAAGACCAGGCCATCGTCTGCAATATCGGTCACTTCGACAACGAGATTCAGGTGGCCCGCCTCCAGAACCGCGAGGGTATCGTCTGCACCAACATCAAGCCGCAGGTGGATAAATACACCTTCCCGGACGGCCACAGCCTCTATCTGCTGGCAGAGGGGCGTCTGGTGAACCTGGGCTGTGCCACGGGGCATGCATCGTTCGTGATGAGCAACAGCTTCACCAACCAGGTGCTGGCTCAGATGGCCCTCTGGGCAGAGCGCGGCACCCGCGCCAACACCGTGCAGGTGCTGCCCAAGAAGCTGGATGAAGAGGTGGCTCGCCTCCACCTCGCCAAGCTCGGTGTTCGCCTCACCACCCTCACGCAGAAGCAGGCCGACTACATCGGCGTGCCCGTGGAAGGCCCGTACAAGGCAGAAATGTACAGATATTGAGGAAGAATGGGAGTGGCATATCTCTCAAACGAAGCGAATGCAGCTCATGCCCGAAGAGCAGAACATTGAGTGGAAAGAGAATTGGAGGGATGACTACCTGAAGTGGATTTGCGGTTTTGCAAATGCACAGGGTGGTCGCATCTTCATAGGCTTGGATGACTCGGGAAATGTGGTCGGCGTGGCAGATTATGCTCGCCTGCTTGAGGATATACCCAACAAGATACTTCAGACTCTTGGTATCCTTGCAGATGTGGATTTGCATGAGGCCTCCGGGCGTTATTATATCGAAATTATCGTAGCCCCCAGTTCTGTTCCCATCAATTATCGCGGGGAATACCATTATCGCTGCGGAAGCACCAAGCAGGTGCTGAAGGGTAATGCTCTCAATGAGTTTCTGCTTCAGAAGAATGGTTTGAAGTGGGACGGGCTGATAACTGATTCTTTCAGTATTGATGATTTGGACAGGGAAAGCTTTGATATCTTTCGCCGTGAAGCACTTCGCTGCAGACGAATAAGTGAGGAGGATGTGACCATGAGCCATGCTCAGCTTCTCGATCAGCTGGGACTGATTTCCGGAGGAAAACTGAAGAATGCAGCCGTGCTTCTTTTTCACAGGAAACCCGAAAAACTTATCACGAACTGCTACGTCAAAATAGGGCGTTTCACTAACGAAAGTGAGTTGCTGTATCACGACGTTGTGAGTGGTTCTCTGTTCCTGATAGCGGATAGGGTCATTGATTTGCTGTATGCTAAATACCTGACGGCTTCCATATCATACGAAAGGGATGTTCGTGTGGAACGATATCCCTATCCCCGGCCGGCCATTCGCGAAGCGGTTCTGAACGCAATTGTTCATTGCAATTGGCGCGATAATGTGCCGATACAAATTCGTGTGGATGATAATAGCTTAAGCATCAGCAATAGCTGCATTCTTCCTCTGGGGTGGACTGTAGAGACTCTGACGAAACGGCACCGATCCAGGCCATTTAATCCCTGTATTGCAAACGCCTTTTTTCGCGCAGGATACATTGAGTCCTGGGGGCGCGGCATAGCCAGGCTCTATCAATATTGTAGTCAGTATGGTGTACCGGCTCCTCAGTACGAATTATTGGGAGAGGATATAACGGTTGTTTTCTCTCCGGCTCTGAACGGAGTAGCTTCCGGCGGAGAGACGGAAACCACTCGCCCGAACATTCCCGCTGCGGAACTTTCTGCGGTCGAGAAAAAGCTTGTCATCGAAATTCAAAAGAACAATAAAATCAGTCAGTCGGCATTAGCTGAAAAATTGCAGATATCCCGTCGTACGGTGCAACGTCTCAAAAAACAGTTGATTTCTAAAGGCGTGCTGCTGGATTCCATGAAAAAGGAGTGGGTGTTTCTCTTAAGTCCTGAAACTTTGGCAGGAATCGTGCGTGAAAAGGAATGATTACCGAGTCAGTACGATTGCGCCAAGTTTTACAAAATTGCGCCATGATTGCGCCAAATTTCACAATATTGCGCCACAATTGCGCCAAATTTCACAAAATTGCGCCAATGTGCATCTGAATTCCCAATAAAACAAGTTCATATTTCCAACCATGGTCAATAGTCAATCGTCCATCGTCAATTCTCTGGATTGGCTGTATTCTGTGCAGGTGTTCGGTATCAAGCTGGGGCTGGAGGGGATAACGCGTCTGCTGAAAGAGTGTGGGGTGCTGTATCCGCGTGCCCGGGTGGTGCATGTGGCGGGTACTAACGGCAAGGGCTCCACCTGCGCGTTCATCGAATCCGTGGCACGCGCGGCAGGGTACAGAACCGGCTTGTTCACCTCGCCGCATCTGGTGGAGTTCAATGAACGCATTCGTGTGAACGGCGTGAATATCCCGGATGCGGATGCAGCACGACTTATTGACTACGTGCGCGGCCTGATAGCGGATTGGGAGACTCCGCCCACCTTCTTTGAGATTGTGTTGGCGGTGGCCATGCTCTATTTTGCGGAGCAGGAGGTGGTGCTCATCGTGCTGGAGACCGGCATGGGTGGCAGGCTGGATGCCACTAACGCCGTGCCCAAGGATGTGGCCGTCATCACCCCCATTGGGCTGGACCACACGCAGTATCTGGGACCCACCCTCTATGATGTGGCCGGGGAGAAAGCCGGTATCATCGCCTGGCATCGCCCGGTGGTCATTGCCCCGCAGGAGCCGGAAGCCATTCGCGCCATTCACGAAGCCGCGCAGCGCATGGATACAGATTTCCGCATCATCACGGCAGAATGCGAGCTTCCGCTGGGGCTGGCAGGGGCACACCAACGGAGGAATGCCGCACTGGCTCTGGCAGCACTGCACGCCCTGCCGCATTTCCTCTGCTCTGCGGAGGAGGAAGCCCGCGGGCTGGCACAGGTGCGCTGGCCGGGACGCTTTGAGGAAGTGCTGCCCGGGGTTATCATGGACGGTGCACACAATCCGCATGCCATGCATGTGCTGGTGCGTACCTGGCGGGAACGGTTCGGAGAGTCCAAAGCCTGCTGTATCTACGCCGGTTCGGCTGATAAAGCATTGGATGAAACTCTGGAACTGCTGGCTCCGATTGTGGGAGAATGGATTCTGCCGCCGGTTCAGTCTCCGCGTATCTTGCCGCCGGAGGAAATGGCGGTGAAAGTGCGTGCGGCGTCACAAGCGCCCGTCTGTTTGCCGGAGAGTCTGACAGCTGCTTTGGCAAGTCTCCCGGAGCGCACGCTCATCTGCGGTTCATTCTTCCTGCTGGGTGAGGCTCTTTCCTTGCTGCAGGGAAGACCGGATTACCGCAAAACGGCTCAGTGATGACTGAATCTGCGGCATCAGAGATATACGCAGGCGAGGACGATTAACCCCACAATCGACAGCAGGATAATCCATCCCCAAAGCTTGAGTTTGCACAATACCTCTGCCACAAAGGTTCCAATCAGCTCGCTAATCCAATCAATCACGCGCTGGGTATAGCAGAATCGTTCTTATGATTCAAGCTTTTTCCATGGTGTTTATGGATGGCTGCTGAAAGGAGGGCCAAAAAAAACGCCTTTCCCTTTCGGGAAAGCGTCTTGTTGCCGTCAGGCGCATCGGTCAAAGCACGTTCAATGAACGCGGAACCGGGTAGTTAAAACCGCAGCTTTCAGCGCACGGAGTATTCCGGGCAGGGGGGCAAGCTGTTCTCCGGGCAGGGAGGCAGGCTGTTGCCACTGGCGGTCAGGGTTGTAATACCCAGCAGTATGGTAATCATCTTGGTCATCTTCTTTCCCTTTTTTTTGGTGGTGAATTGGTGCGGGTGCATTCTACTCTTTTTAGCTCAGTTGTCAATCCTATTTTTGAGAAAAAAACAGTTTTTTCAAAAATTTGAAAGAATAGATTCACGGAGGATGTATCACGCAGGCGCGAAGCGGGTAACAAAATGTAAAAAACGCGCTCTTTAACGTAAAACCGCCGAGTACTCCCCGACAAGTGTGGTCCGAATACCGTTGCTACCTCTCGGTCCTGGCGGGGTTTTCCGGCCGCACATCCGGGGGACCCGGCGGCATGCGCAAGTCTGCCATAGCTTACCGTTTCGGTCAAGCTCATTTTTTGTCACATTTCTCTTTACAGCCGTTCCTGTATAGAGTAGAATACTACCATGAAAGTAGAAATAGCACTGAATGACTTTGTATTTATAGATGGTGACCGTGAAATTCTGGCGGATATGCGAGATGATGCCCGCAAGAAAGGGATATACCGTCTGCGTGGAGTACAGAGCTGCGAGATTCGGGAGGAATATGCCACAGAGGCCGGAGAAACCTTTTACGAAATCAAGGTGACGGTGAGGCAGCGAGGGATGGATGGCGATGAGCGCAAGTACCGTATATACCTGGCACTGCCGGAGGAACACTGTGAGAAACTCAGCACCGCGTGGCAGAACTACCGGGAGAATAAAACTTTTTTCAAATATGATGCGAGTGCGTGTCGGCTCAACCTGCCGCTGGATGATACTGTGGCGGCACGCATGGGGGAAGCATTGCGGGAGCTGCAGGTTTCCGACCACCCGAAATGCGGATGCCGCGCGGCAGAATTATTTACGTTTTCACAAGCATGACACACCAGCCTGTGTTCTGACACGGCTGTGGCAAAGGCGAAGCTTGACAGGACAAGGTATGCTGCGGTATGCTGTTCCATCATTTTCTGAATAGCATACGCAGCAATATTATGAGCAAGATTGTATATCATTTCGGCGGCGGAACCGCCGATGGCAACGGCAGCATGAAGGCCCTTCTCGGCGGTAAGGGGGCTAACCTGGCAGAGATGGCCCGTATCGGCCTTCCCGTGCCTCCCGGATTCACTATCACGACAGAGGTTTGTACCTATTATTATGACAACGCACTCACTTACCCGGCAGAGCTGGAGGGTGAGGTGAAGAACGGCATTGCCCGCATGGAGGAGCTGGTGGGTCGCAAGTTTGGTGATACTGCCGCCATGCCCCTGCTGGTGTCCGTGCGCTCCGGTGCCCGTGAGTCCATGCCCGGCATGATGGATACGATTCTGAATCTGGGGCTGAATGATGAGACGGTGGAGGCTATGGCCGCTGCCACCTCGAACCCGCGCTTTGCCTGGGACTGCTACCGCCGCTTTGTGCAGATGTACGGCGATGTGGTGATGGGGGTGCAGAAGTCTGAGGGTGAGGATATGGAGCCCTTCGAGGCAGAGATTCACGCGCTCAAGAAGGAACGCTATGGCCGCGATATCTCCGATGCGGAGCTTACGTCAGATGACAGCCGTGAGCTGGTGAAGCGATTCAAGACACTGGTGCTGCGCCGCGCCGGGCAGAACTTCCCGACCAACCCGTGGGAGCAGCTCAAGGGGGCTATCGGTGCCGTATTCGGCTCCTGGAACAACGAGCGCGCCATCACCTACCGCGCCAAATACGGTATCCCTGCCGATTGGGGTACTGCGGTGAATGTGCAGTGCATGGTATTCGGCAACACCTCCAACGAATCCGGTTCCGGTGTGGCTTTCACCCGCAATCCCGCCATTGGCAAGAACGAATTCTATGGTGAATTCCTCATGAACGCCCAGGGTGAGGACGTGGTGGCCGGTGTGCGCACGCCTGAGCCGGTGGGTAAGCTGGCAGAGGTGATGCCCAGTGCCTACGAGGAGCTCTGCTCCATCCGCAAGACGCTCGAAAACCACTTCCGCGACATGCAGGACTTCGAGTTCACCATTCAGGACAAGAAGGTATACATGCTCCAGACCCGCAATGGTAAGCGCACCGGTATTGCCGCATTCCGCATTGCCTGCGATATGGAGCGCGAGGGGCTCATCGACTGGCAGACAGCCGTGAAGCGTATCCCCGCTGACCAGGTGGACCAGGTTCTCTCCCCCATTTTCGACGATAGCGCGCTGCGCAATGCCAAGCGCATTGCCAAGGGCCTCAACGCCGGTCCCGGTGCTGCATCCGGCCGCTTCTACCTGAACGCCGTCCGGTGCGTGGAGGCCACCAAACGCGGTGAGAAGGTGCTGCTGGTGCGTCTGGAGACATCCCCGGAAGACTTGCGCGGTATGATTGCTGCAGAGGGTATTCTGACGGCTCGCGGCGGCCTTTCCAGTCATGCGGCTCTGGTCGCCCGCCAGATGGGCAAGGTATGTGTCTGCGGCGTGAGCGAGATGGCCATCGATTATCAGGAGCGCACCATCACCATCGGCGGTGTGGTGTATCACGAGGGTGATTACCTCTCTCTGGACGGCACGGCGGGTCTGGTGTATGCCGGTAAGCTGCCGACCGCTCCTTCCGAAATCGTGCAGGTGCTCATCAAGAAGACCATGAAGCCGGAGGACAGCAGCACTTATCGCAACTTTGCCCGCGTGATGGAGTGGTGCGACCGTCTGGCTCGCCTGAAAGTGCGGACCAACGCCGACTCTCCGGAGCAGGCTGCCGCCGCCATTGCTTTCGGGGCTACGGGTATCGGGCTCTGCCGTACGGAGCACATGTTCTTCAACGGTAACCGCATTGATTTCATGCGCCGCATGATTCTCTCCCAGCGCATGGATGAGCGCCGTGAGGCTGTGCTGAACCTGCTGCCGTTCCAGAAGAGCGATTTCAAGGGCATCTTCAAGGCACTGGCCGGGCGTCCCGCCACCATTCGCCTGCTGGATCCGCCCCTGCACGAATTCCTGCCCCAGACCAAGGAGCAGCAGCTTGACCTCTCCAAGAAGTTCAACATGCCCGTGGAGTTCATCATGCACCGCGTCTCTGAGCTGCATGAGTTCAACCCCATGCTGGGACACCGCGGCTGCCGCCTCGGCATCGACCACCCGGAAATCACGGAAATGCAGGCACGCGCTATCATTGAGGCTGCCATTGAAGTGATGGAGGAAGAGGGCTTCGAGGTGCGCCCGGAAATCATGGTGCCGCTGGTGGCTTTCAACAAGGAGCTGGAGCTGCAGAAAGCCATCATCGACCGCGTGGCCGAAGAGGTGTTCGAGGAGAAGGGCCGCCGCGTGACTTACCGCGTGGGTACCATGATTGAGATTCCCCGCGCCTGTGTCACCGCCGATGAGATTGCTCAGAACGCTGAGTTCTTCTCCTTCGGTACCAATGACCTGACCCAGACCGGCCTCGGCATGAGCCGCGACGATTCAGGTGCTTTCCTCGGTACTTATCAGGATTTGGAAATCATCGGCCGCAACGTCTTTGCCAGCATCGACCAGAAGGGCGTGGGCAAGCTCATGGAAATCGGCGTGGAGCTGGGCCGCAAGACCCGCCCCGGGATGAAGATTGGTATTTGCGGCGAGCACGGCGGCGACCCCGCTTCCGTGAAGTTCTGCCACCGTATCGGCCTCAGCTATGTGTCCTGCTCGCCCTACCGCGTGCCCACGGCTCGTATTTCTGCTGCTCAGGCTGCTCTGGAGGATAATTAAACCGCTCACCTGTGTATGAATCCTGTACTTGTCATCATGGCTCCCGGCTTCGAGGAAATCGAGCTGACTGCACCCATTGACATCCTGCGTCGTCTGGATATCCCGGTCGTTACGGCCGGGCTGCAGGGGCGCAGTGTGGAGGGTGCGCACGGCATGGTCATGTCTGCCGAAATGCTGCTGGTGGATGTGGAGCCCGCGCTCTACAGCGGCGTTATTCTGCCGGGCGGCCCCGCCTCCTGGACACTGCGCGACACGCCTGCCGTGCTCTCCATTGTGCGGAAGATGCATGCCGAGGGCAAGCTTGTGGCGGCCATCTGCGCGGCTCCGCTGGCACTGGAGGCTGCCGGTGTCATCAAAGACCGCCGCGTGACCTGCTACCCCTCCGTGAAGCAGGAACTCACCTCTGCCGCTGAGGTTGGTGATTGCCCCGCCGTGACAGATGGCAACATTGTCACCGGCCGTGGCCCCGGCGCAGCCCTGGAGTTCGGTTTTGAGCTCGGCTGCTACCTCGGCAAGAAAGAGGAAGTGGAGAAGCTCCGCAGCGATATGTGCTGTAAGTAATAGATTCTATTGTTACGGACGGGGGAGGGAATACCCTCCCCCGTCCGTCTTTTTTTTACGACAATATTAGATTATGCTGCCACCCGAATTTAGGACACAGAGCTAATTCAGCTTAGCTTGCGCAAAAGTCTGGATGAGTGTAGAATAACCTCAAAAAACACAACACACTCATCAACATGACCAAAATTCACAAGCGAGGGCGCTATAGTGCTACCCTGAAAGAGAAAGTATCACTCGAAGCCCTGAAAGGGGAAAAGACCTCCAGCAAATAGCGTCCGAGAACAACATCAGTCCTGAGCTGGTGCGCCAATGGAAGAAACAAGCACAGGAGGGCGGCAGCTTAGTTCACTAACTCAATTAGCAGATAATTTTTTTTCATTTTTAAATATGAGACGGTCAATGTAGTAAAAAAACTTCATGCCCAACCATCCCAACACCAAGGTCAGAACAATACACAGAAAAATATAAATTTGAGGGTAATTTGTATT
>JAFQEY010000043.1 GCA_017398765.1 Akkermansia sp. | reverse complement strand
TCAGCAGCTCCTCTGCGGGCACTCTGATGAGGGAATGGTGGATTGCCTGGGCATTTTCCCCGGCACGGTGGTGCAGAAGTTCACCGCGCCCGCCGGGGTGAATCTGAAAGTGCCGCACATGGGCTGGAATTCGGTGGAGGATCTGAGCTCCCCGCTGTTTGACGGGCTGAATGAGGGCGATTTCGTCTATTTTGTTCACAGTTATTATGTGCCGGCCTCACCGCTGAGCATCGCTACCACGGAATACGGCGGGGTGCGGTTCAGCTCTGCCATGCGGCGCGGTAATTTCTATGCCACCCAGTTCCACCCGGAAAAGAGCGGGGATGTGGGTGAGCGCATCATCCGAAACTTTATCTATCTCTGCCATGATTGAGCTGATTCCTGCCATTGACATTATCGGCGGCAAGTGCGTGCGCCTTTCAAAGGGTGACTACGATGCCAAGAAGATTTACGATGAACACCCGGAGGAAGTGGCCCGCCGATTTGAGGCCATGGGCTTCAACCGCCTGCATGTCGTGGATCTGGATGGTGCCAAGGCCAGCCATATCGTCAACATCGACGTGCTGGAGAAAATCACCACGCAGACCGGGCTCACCGTGGATTTCGGCGGTGGTATCAAGGCCGAATCCGATTTGTGCGCTGCATTTGACCACGGCGCAGCCATGGTGACGGTGGGCAGCCTTGCTGCCACTCAGCCGGAGACGGTGCTGCAGTGGGCAGAGCGCTTCGGCGCAGACCGCTTCATCGTGGGCGCGGATGCACAGGACGGTCGTATCCGCATCAAGGGCTGGCTTGAGGACGGCGGTATGTCGCTGCGTGAGTTCGTGGCACTTTACATGCAGCATGGTGTCACCCGCGTGCTCTGCACGGATATCAGCCGCGACGGCATGCTCTCCGGCCCCAATATCGAGCTTTACCGCAGCATCATGCAGGAGTTCCCCGCCTGCCGACTCATCGCCAGCGGCGGTGTCTCTTGCACGGAGGATATTCTGGCACTGGATGCAGCGGGTATTCCCTCCGTGGTTTTCGGCAAGGCCTTCTATGAGGGCCGCCTGGATATGAACGTACTTCTTCAACCTCATTCCTGAATCAACAATATGTTAGCTAAACGCATTATTCCCTGTCTGGACGTGAAGGACGGTCGCACCGTCAAAGGCGTGAACTTTGTGAACCTGCGCGATGCCGGTGACCCCGTGGACTTTGCCCGCCTGTACAGTGAGCAGGGGGCCGATGAGCTGGTATTCCTGGATATTGCCGCCAGCCATGAGGGCCGCAAGACTTTTGTGGATGTCGTTTCCCGCGTGGCTGAGGCCGTTTCCATCCCCTTTACCGTGGGCGGCGGTATTCATGAGCTGGATGACGTGTCGCGCATGCTGGATGCCGGTGCGGACAAGGTGAGCCTGAACTCCGCTATCCTGCGCAACCCGAAGCTCATAGATGACATCGCCGCCAAGTTCGGTTCTCAGGTTTGTGTGGCGGCTATTGATGCCCGCTGCGAGGAGGACGGCACCTGGGCCTGCTACCTGAACGGCGGGCGCATCCGCACGGAATACAACCTCTTTGACTGGGCTCGCGAGGCTCAGGAGCGCGGGGCCGGGGAAATCCTCTTCACCAGCATGGATCACGACGGTGTGAAGCAGGGCTTCCCGAATGCGGCTCTGGCTCGCCTCAGCGATAATCTCACCATCCCGGTTATCGCCTCCGGCGGTGCCGGCACCCGTGAGCACTTTGCGGATGCCTTCCGCCTGGGTCACGCCGATGCCGCCCTGGCCGCCAGCGTGTTCCACTTTGGCGAAATCCTCATTCCCGAGCTGAAAGCCTGGCTCCGTGAGCAGGGTATCAGCGTGCGTCTGTGACCCACAGCTGTCTTTAGCTCCGGGATGCCTCTTTTTACGCATTCCGGAGCATTTTATTTGAGCGTGCAATCTCCTTCCCTTGGGCACAAAAAGATTGCTTTTTAACACGCAGAGGCGTAGAATAGCCGCGTTATGAGTAATGCCAAACAAGAACTTCTGGATATTCTTCTTGCCAAATCCATCAAAACCGGACATTTCATTCTGGCTTCCGGTAAGGAGAGCGATTTGTACTGCGACTGCCGCGTGACCACGCTGGATGCCCGTGGTGCCAACCTGATTGGGCAGCTGGGCTGGCAGATGGTGCAGGAGGAAATCATGCCGAAGTTCCCGGGTATCTCTGCCATAGGCGGTATGACCATGGGTGCCGACCCCATTTCTCTGGCCATCGGTATGGCCTCTGCCACTGCCGAGCAGCCGCTGAAGGTCTTTACCGTGCGCAAGGAGGCCAAGGACCATGGCCGCGGTAAGCGCATTGAGGGTAACTTTGAGCCCGGTCAGGAGATTGTCGTGGTGGATGATGTCATCACCACCGGCGGCTCCACCATCAAGGCTATTGATGCCATTGATGCTGAGGGCGGCAAGGTGGTGGCGGCTCTGGTGCTGGTTGACCGAGAGGAGGGCGGGCGTGAGGCTATTGAGAGCCGCGGTGTACCCGTGTTCCCGCTCTATACCCGCAAGAGCATATTCGGCGATAAGTAAAGCCGCCTTTGTTTGCTATGCTGCCGGTGATTGCAGGTGTGGAGGGGCTGACGCTGACCCCGCGTGAGCGCGAGTTGTTCACCCGCCTGCAGCCGGCAGGCTATATTCTCTTTACCCGCAACATTGCGGATTATGAACTGACCCGCGAGCTGACGGATGAGCTGCGCCGCCTGACGTACGGGCCGGATGAACCCATCATCGCCATTGACCAGGAGGGCGGCCGTGTTGTGAGGACGGCGGAAATCGGGGTGCAGCTCCCCTCTGCCGCCGCGCTGGCTCGCACGGGGGATTCTCACCTGATATCGCAGGCCGCCTATTACAATGTGAGAGCTCTGACCACTATGGGGGTGAATACCAACTTTGCCCCTGTGCTGGATATTGCATCCCCCTATGCCAACGCCTTGCCCAGCCGCTGCTGGGGGCGCGATTCGCAGGAGGTTATCACCAATGCCGGTGTGTGGAACCGCCTGTTGCACCGCCGTGGCTTCATGACCTGCGGTAAACATTTCCCCGGAATGGGGCTGGCAGAATGTGACCCCCACCATGATTTGCCGGTGCTGCACGGTACGCGCGATGATTTCCTGCGCGAAGCGGCACTGCCGTTTACGGCGCTGATGCCGGAGCTTCCCTCGCTGATGATAGCCCACCTGCTGATACCGGAGATTGATGCCGAGCTGCCTACCTCTCTTTCTCCCGCCCTGGTGCAGGGCTTCCTGCGCGACCAGCTCGGGTATGAGGGCGTGGTGTTCACGGATGATTTGTGCATGGGGGCCATTGCCAAACGCTATGCCCCGGCAGAATCGGTGCCGCTGGCACTGCGGGCGGGCGGCGATTTGCCACTGGTGTGTCATGATGCGCTGGCGCATTTGCCTGCTGTGGCAGAGGCGGTCGAGAAACTGCCGCCACAGGTGTTAGAGCCGGTCTATACTCGCATTGAGAGTTTCCGCAGATTTATCACTACCTTCCCGCCTATGACTTTTCTGGAGTGGAATGATTATTTGGCGGATCTGCGGGCATTCTGCGCTTCCGCGCCGGAAATAGAGGTGGCTCCCGGCAGCCCGGTGCAGGATTATTGAGCACTACATCAGTGGGTGGCGTAGAATGC
>JAFQEY010000042.1 GCA_017398765.1 Akkermansia sp. | reverse complement strand
GCATTTAAAATGCGATAATGTAGCGGCGCGGCATTTTTATGCTGAATTTACCACCTCACTCAAACACACAACACATGAAACTTACAATCAGCAAAGGACTTCTGCTTTCACTGCTTGCTAGCATGGCAGTACAGGCGGAACCGTTCATCGCACAGGAAATCATTCCGGTTGACGCCGATACGGCGCTGACGGTAGAATGGAAGCAGACACTGGAACAGCCGCTCATGGACGGCTCCACGAACACAACGCCCAAGGCGGTGGTAAAGGACGGAGCCGGAACACTGACCGTCACAGAAGATTTGGTTCTGAATAATCCTCTGGTAGTTCGAGAAGGCACGCTGTCCGTAACAGGCAGCACCATCACCAGCATGATAAAAAACCCGCTCACCAGCTATGTTCCCTACCTTTCCGTGGGCGGTAACAATGCAACATTGGAGTTGAAGGATTCCACCATATCCCACACGATAAAAGGGACCAACAACTACTCCATAGCCCTCACTCTCGGTACAGCTGACGGTGCTGCCACCGTGAATATGGATAACTCCACCCTGCACACGGATCACTTCATCTTTGCCGGATACAACGGTGCCGGTCGGGACACGCAGGATTACATGAAGTACACCACCGACACGGCAGGCAACCGATACAGCAACGGCGATGGCAGCACCCTCACCGTGATTAACCTGAACAACGGCTCCGAGCTGACAGCCGGAACTTCCCTCCAATTCGCCAATGTGGAGGTCAATATTTCCGATTCTCGCCTGGCCGACCACACACGGGAAGATAATCCGGCAAAAAGTTGGACCTATCTTGGTGTTTACGACGATTCCAAAACCACCATCAACGTCACGAATGGCGGCTCGCTCGATTTGCAGCAGTACACCTTATTGGCTTATGGAAACAATTCCGAAACAGCTATCACCGTTTCCGGTAAAAATGAGCAGGGAGAGCGTTCTACCGCCAATATCTCCAACACGGCATACACGGACTACGATGAAACCGGAAAGACCAAATTCACGCTTACCGTTGAAGAGGGTGCAGCCGCGAACGTTGATACTCTGGTATTGAGCAACAACGCCACTGTCTCCGTCGATGAATCTTCTGAGTTAAATGTAATCGATGGAGCTATTGATGGTGTGGTGTATGTGGAAAACGGAGCATCCGTCACCAACAAAGGAAGCATCGGTGCCGGCATATCTCTGGAAGGCGGCGAATTGACGGCATATAACGGAAGTTCTCTGGCTGAAGTCAACGCAACTGCCGGTACATTTAACGTTCTCGGTGACATCTCTATGACCGGGGATTTGGTGCTGGACGGCGAAGCCGCGCTGATTTTCGGCAGCACGGATTACACCATTGATTTGGGCGAAAATGAATTCATCTACAATGGAGGCAGCATTGCTATTACTCTGAGCGACAACGACATATCGAACGTAGTGCTGTTCACCTCCTCCGCGGCGGGGGTGGATTACTCCGGGCTGAGTGTCACGCTGCTGGATGAAGATGGCAACACCACCGGTACCGCTACTCTGAGCTATAATGAGGACGGCACCGTCACGCTGAATGCCGCAGCCGTTCCGGAGCCGACCACGGCCACGCTGAGCCTGTTGGCACTTGCTGCTCTGGCAAGCCGCCGCCGCAGAAAGTAAAGCGGAGGTATCATCTTTAATCACCCACGCTGCGTTCCGAAAAGGAACGCAGCGTTATTATTTGATCAGTCTTGCAAAGCAGGAAATATCTGTTAGAATGCGGGAGGAACTATGGAACTTTCCTTGAAAACGATGCTGTATGTAGGCAGCGGCTGCTTTGTAGGCGGAGTACTGCGCTATATCACGGCAGTGGTCATCAGCTCCGGATGGGGCATCACGGAGGTGGATATGCCCTGGCACACGCTGATCATCAATTTCGGCGGGTGTCTGTTCATGGGGATTTTCTGTGCCTTGGGCGTCCACGGGATAGTGGAATCCCCGCACCTGCGCGCCGCGCTCATGACCGGGCTCTGCGGCGGGTACTCCACTCTTGCCTCCTTTGCGCTGGAGAACACGTTTCTCTTCCGCGCGGGCAATCACCTCACCGCCGTCAGCTACATCGCCGCCACGCTCGTCGGCAGCATTGTCTGCTTCATTCTCGGCTATCTGGCTGCCGGCTGCCTCACCCGCGGCTGATGCAGGTTTCACTTTTCCAGCAGATAGAGATATTCCTGCACTTTGAGTGAGCGGGAACGCAGATTGCGGCAACCGCGGAAAGTGGCGTAATCCGTCACCATTTCCTGCACCCGCCCCAGCGGAGTCAGCAAACGCATCATCTCCTGCGGATTGATGAAGCCCTCAGAGTTATAGGACACCAGAATAAAGCGAGACGGCAGCTCCGCCAGCAGTCGACGCAGACTCTCCGCTGCCTCGCGGCGGCGGTTGTAGGCAGAACGATTCCAATCTGCCGGAATGCCGGAAACCGCGGAGCAGTGCCGCGGCATCTGATTACTCAGCAGCAGATTCAGCATGAAATAGTTGGAACCGTACGGATGCTGATTATAGGGCGGGTCTACATAGGCGATGTCCAACTCCGGCAAAACGGCAGGCAGATTCGCGGCATCCCCCTGCAGCACGTGGTGCTCACAGTCAAAGCGGGAGAACACCGGCAGCTGCAGCTCAATATCCGCACAGATGCGTTGCAGCGCATTGCGGGCGCGCCCGCCGAACTGTCCTACCCCCTCCGCATTCTTATAAAAGCCTTTGAATACGCCGGAGGTGTTGGTATGCACGGAGGCGGCATACAGCAAGGGAGCCAGAAAAAAGGGCTGCACCTCCTCCGGCTGTTCTCCTATCAACCGCCGTGCAGAATCCAGATACACGGCATTGCGGCGGGTATAAAACACACGCTCCCCGGGGCGGATTTGTGCATCATCCTGCGGAGCATAATGAGCAGCCAGCAGTCCGGGTACAAGCTCCTGGGGTAATCGCTCCGTCAGAGCAGCAAATCGCTCCGGCAACCGGGCTTCATGAACCGTTTCTCTGTTCGCCAGATAGCAGGTATTGAGCACGCGGGCGTAGTCCTCCAAATCGTTCGTGTACAAACACTCGGAAAATTGCTTCAGGTAGCGGGACACGATACCGGAACCGGAGAAAGCATCCAGACAGCGCAGTTTGCTGCGCCCCAGACGCTGCTGCACCATGCGAATTCCCTCACCGATGAAACTCAGCAGATGCCGCTTATTGCCCAGATAGGTAATTATCTGCTCCTGTAGATAACGCTCATCCTCCATCTGTGCTTCCGGTTCCATCCGCAAAAAATTCTAGCAGAACGCACCGTGAGCGTCAAGCGCAAAGCCCTGCGGAAAAGCTGTTTTGACACCAAAACTCCCGCCGCTGCATCTAAGCTTTAACACCCCCCATACAACAAAATGATGCACCGCACATTCTTATTTCTTCTCACCCTCAGCATGCTTGCCGGCACGGTTCATGCCGACAGTAACATCCTGCAACCCATCATCGACGGTGCTCGTGATTACGCCCAGGACAGAGCCCGTGAAAAACGACGCGACCGACGCGAAGCCCGCGATGACCGACGCGAGCGGGAAAGGAGGCAGGACCGGCGTGATGACCGACGCGATGACCGCCACCACCGGCGCCGCTGATTTTCCGGGACTGTTCCCACCCCGTGCGCCCGGAAACAACGCGGGAGTCCGGCATGCCGGACTCCCGCAGATTATCGAAACGGGTGTAAAATAACGTTACTTCTCAGGCTTGAGCACGGCAATCTTGCCGGAGCGAATGACCATCTGCACATCGTAATCCTCCATCAGGTTGAGGAAGCGGTTAATGCGGAACTCACCGCCGGAAATCTCCAGCGTTATGGTGGAGCGTGTCGCATCCAGCACCTTGGCCCCGAAGATATTGGCCGTCTCCAGAATGGAGCTCTTGCTCTCCCCCTCAGCAAAGCCTACGCGCATGAGGACAATTTCGCGGTAAATGGTGGGCTCATCGCGGAAGTCGATTACCTCTACCACATTCACAAGCTTGCTGAGCTGCTTGATAACCTGGTCGAGCTTCTCACCGGCTTCCTTCACGTCGATGTTCATGCGGGAGAACCGGGGATCCTCACACGGAGCGACGTTCAGGGAGTGGATATTGTAACCACGGCCGGAGAAGAGACCGGCCACACGGGAGAGCACGCCGAACTTGTTTTCAACCAGGACGGAAATCGTATGAATCTGTTTTGTTGCAGGCATAGCGTGTGTGTATTGAGGTGTAAGGAGAATACCTGATTCTGCGCCCAACGTCAAGCAGTATTCGCCCCTTCTGCAATAATTGTGGTATAAACTCGCTTTTCTCCCCCGCTTCCACTACCGCACCACCGACAAAAAAAGCCACCTCGCGGTGGCTCATTGAGAGCGGATGATGGGATTCGAACCCACGACATCAACCTTGGCAAGGTTGCGCTCTACCACTGAGCTACATCCGCTTTTCCCAGCCGTGCTCATGTCAAGCTCGGCGTGAAAGCGGGTTCATTATACAGAAATATCGTAATCTGGCAAGACTTTTTTCATCAACATCCCAAAAAAATTGCATCGCCAGGCGGGGGGCGGTCACATTATCCCCCCACCCGCTCCAGGGGCGGACTTGACGAACGCACCCGGGAGGAGTATAAAGGAACCCGCATGAATACACCGGCACAGCAAGCCGTTTCCCGGCTCTGGAATGTCACTTATTCCAAAGCCTGGGGTGCCAATTTTCTTCTTTTTTTCTCATTCATGCTGATGACCCCGCTCTTTCCCCTTTACCTGAGTGAGACATTCGGTGCCGGGAAAGACACGATAGGGCTGGTGCTGGCAGGATACAGCGTCATGGCAATACTGGCACGCTTTGTAAGCGGCTATCTGGTGGATAGCTTTCCGCGTGTGCGGGTGCTGGTCATCTCCTACCTGCTTTTTGCCCTGTGTACCGGTGGCTATCTGCTGGCGGGCAATCTGGTGCTGTTTGCCCTTGTGCGCACCCTGCACGGTGCGCCGTTCGGTGCTGTCACAGTGGCTAACAGCACCGTAGCGGTGGATGCCCTGCCCTTCAGCCGGAGAGCAGAAGGTATAGGTTACTACGGACTCAGCAACAATGTCGCCACCGCCATTGCCCCCTCCATTGCCCTTTTTGTGTACGCCTACCGGGCTGATTTCAACCTGCTCATGTGGTTATCCTTTGCCCTGGCTCTGGCCGGATGCGCACTCACCGCCACCACGCGTCTGCCCCGGCGGCCGAGGCCGCTGCCGCGCAAACCGTTCCGGCTCCGCGGGCTGATACTGTGGAGCGGACGCAGTCCGGCATGCTGTATCATTTGTTTTTCCTTTGCCTACGGTATCGTATCTACCTATATTGCACTTTACAGTGTAGAGATATTGCACCTGGCACACGGAGCGGGAGCTTTCTTTCTACTGTTCTCCGTGGGACTCATCCTCTCCCGACTGATAGGCAGCCGCACCCTGCGGCAGGGAAAAATCCTGCAAAATGGCACTGTGGGGGTGGTACTGGGCGTTATTGGCTATGCGCTCATGGCACTGGTTCACGCTGAGTGGAGCTTCTACCCGGCGGCTCTCATCATGGGGCTGGGCAACGGGCACATGTTTCCCGCCATGCAAAACATCTTTATGGGTATCTGCACCAGGGAACAGCGTGGCACGGCCAACTCTACCCTGCTGATTTCCTGGGATATCGGCGTGGCTATCGGCACATCGGTCGGCGGTATTGCGGCAGATATGCTCGGTTTTGATGCGGCTTTCGGCATAGCGGCTTTCGGCAATCTGGCCGGGGCTCTCTTCTACATTTTCCACACACGGGCCGATTACCTGCGCCGCCGAATCGGCTGAGCTTTCCACTGCAATACCATTGACAAGCACGGGGGAATATGAGATGATGCCGGGCGTATGAAAGACACCTTTGCGCAGTTCATTCGTCTGGGGCTCATCATGCTGGGTCTGGCTGCGGTGTTATACTGGGCGGATTCTGCATGGATGGCTCCGCGGCGGCTCCCCCCCTGTGTGCAGGAAAAGTTGCCCCAACACCGTATTTGCCCGGAAACGGTACTGAGCCGATACGGTGATAAAATTATCTGGATTGATGCGCGAAGTGCAGCAGATTTTGAGCTCAACCACCTGATGCTCAGCGAAAACCGCATGTTCCCCATCCGAAAAGGAGTAGATATGCAGCAGCAGATTGATGCCGCTATCGGTCGCCTGCTCGAAGCCCGGGAACGCGGCGAATGTGTGGTCGTTTTCTGCACCAATGATTGCAGCTCTGCAGAGGAAATTGCCGCCGAGCTCCGTTCTCTCGGCATGATAGAGGCCCCCATCTACACACTGGAAGGCGGCTGGGATGCCCTCAAGGTTCGCAACCTGCTGCGCGGCTGATGCCCCCACGGAAAACGGCCACGCAGTTTCCTGCGTGGCCGCCCACTATACCAATGTACCAATGTTCATCCAATTCAACTCCCGGAACTCGTCTACTGCTCCGAAATCTTTTCAGCACGGAGGAGGCAAATGCGCCAACAGGCTGTGATTGATACCCGGTTGCGGCTCCTCTTTCTCAGCACTTTTCTTTTTCTCCTCCTCCAGCATGATAGCCAGCTTGGTATCCTCTATCATGGCCTTAAACTTGTCTCCCTGACTGTATTCCCCGCTTTCGTCACGAAAAATATTTGCCAGCCAATCCCTCTTTTCATCAATCGTCAGATGCCTTGCCCCTTTCATTTTTATTTTCTGACAGAAATAAATGACAGCAGCTCCTTAACCCGTGCCTTCCCGGGTGCCGTGACCAGGTACATCTCACTCCGCTTGCTGATTTTTTTTACATAGCCCCGTATCTCCAACATCCGCAGTATATTGGTACACGTGCTCACTGAATGTCCGGTAAAGTCTGCCAGTTCCTCACTGGTGGCTATGCCGGCTACAAGACACAATAAAGTCAGCCACTGGGTCAGCGTCATCGTATCCCGCGACACATTCAGCAGTAACCAGCAGGAAAAATCTATAGCTCTCATATCCGTCTCCTTGTTCAAGACACTTATCAACAAATGTGAATAAGTATACTACCAATTCATTATCAAGATGTAAAGAAGCTCCATCCGCAAGTTATTCACAAACTTATTCACAATCCTCTCAATCTGCTGCGCTTTCTGGCAAGAGGCATAAGGAGGGAATCGTTGGAAGCCGCTTGAACCGCATTGGCGTGTGCAGCCTGCGGGAGAGCCACGCGGCGGTATTCATCGCGCAGGGCTTGCAGAGCAGTTGTGCTGTTAATCAGGGGGATGCAGAGCTTGCATGCCAACCGTGTGGCAAGAGCCTCTGCAAACAGTGGTTCAAACAGCGAGCAATCATCCGTATCTGCCGTGTAGCAGAGCTTGATTTCCGCTGCGGGACAATAAATGCAGCGCCCGCGCAGCACCCACTGCGGAGAGTTCACATGCAGAACGCGAAGACAATCCAAGGGAAGTGAGTGAGCAACGGAATGCTCCCCATCCACAGAGGTTTCTGCAGAGCTCAGTTTCACCTTTTTGGTGGCAAAAGTCCAGCGAGTGGCGCACAGCACCTCCCGCCGGGCGGGGTGGTAGTGCATGTAGCAGAGACGGGATGGCAGGGTACCATTGGAATCAATGGCAGACAGCGGGGCTTCACCGAGCTTACAGAGAGCGGTGTTACAGATATCAAGTGCCGTCAAGGCAGTATTGGAAGGTGTGTTACTCATGATGATGTTTGGGTGCCCCGTTGTGTCGGGCACACCACCAGCATCTCACAAGTACCGGCGAATTGCAATAGTCCGGGCGTCTGATTCTCTTCGTTTGCGTCCGCGCAAACGAAGAGAATCAGCCCCATGAAAGCTTGCAGAAAACAGAAAAGCCAGTTATCGTCATCTGCATGCAGCAGGATGCGCGAAAAGAAGCAAACAGCTATTATCAGGCAAGCGGGCGTACACTGACCGGGGATGCGGCAGTGCTCTCCGGCAACCCACGGGGGGTGCTGGTGTACAGCCCGGAACTGGTCGTGCTGATGAAGCCGGTCATGCTGAGAGAAGAACTGCTCTGGGGAGACCTGGCAGATAATCCGCCCGAAGCAGATGCCTGGTATGTCCACCTGCTGGTGGGAAATGTGCGGCTGGCCAGAAGGCTGGCAGACACACTCCCCCCGCTGGGGTGGCTGTGCTTTCAACGCGGGCGGCGCAACAGCCGCCCCCACGTATACCGCTGGTCCTCGCTGCTTATCCACAACAACAGAAAGGAAATAAACTAACAATGATGGGATTTTTCAGAACAGGAACCGGTTCCAAATTAGTCAAAAACACAGAAACCACGGAACAACCCGCCGCTATCCCGGTGGTAACAGATACGGTGGAGGAGGACGTGACGAGCACTCAGGCGCAACAGCAACGCCGGCGAAACGGGCTCAAATCCACCCTGGTCAGCAACGGGAACCGACACGGGACCCACTTGCTGGTTGACTCTCCACAAGGAAACACCACTCTGGGCTGATACCATGGAAAGCATACTGAGTTCATACAACACCCTCAAGTCTGCCCGCGCTCCGTGGGAAAGCTGGTGGAACACCCTGCGCGACTATGTGCTGCCCACCCGCCGGGATGATGAAGATTCCGACACGGCAGATGCCGACAGCCTGCACCGGCTGGCAGACACCACCGCTGTGGAAGCCTGCCAGAAACTGGCAAGTGGGCACATGAGCTACATGACCCCCAGCCATGAACTGTGGTTCAAATGGAGCAGCCCTGACGCCTCTGCTGGAGATGAAGCGGAATCCTGGTACAACCGCTGTTCCGAAATCGCCAACAGAGAACTGGCCCTGAGCAATTTCTATACCGAACTTCACGAATGTTTTCTGGACCGCGTGGGGCTGGGCACCGGCAGTCTTTTCTGCAGCACCACCCGCAGCGGGCACCTGCTCTTCAGACACATCCCCTGCGGGCAGTTCGTCTGCGCGGAAAATGATGAAGGCAGCATGGATACCTACATGAGAGAATACACCTGCACCCCCCACCAGGCTGCGGCTCAATTCGGTGAAAAATCACTGGGCGAACGCGCCAGGGCTCTGTTGCAAGACCCCCGCCAACAGCATGAGGCATGCCTGCGCATGCTCCACGTGGTGCGCCCTCGCGCAAAACGGCTCCGCAACCGCCCGGATGCCCGCAACATGCGCTTTGAAAGTATCTACTACTGCCTGGATGACCAACAGGTTACAGAAGAACGCGGCTACCATGAAATGCCCTACATGGTCACCCGCTTTCTGCGCTGGGGAGAGGGTCCCTACGGGCTGGCCCCCGCTCGCCTGGTCTACCCGGATATCCGCCAGGCGCAATTCCTCAACCGCATTCTGGACATGCTGGGAGAACTGGCTGCTTTCCCACGTATTCTGGAGCTGGCTAATCAGGTGGGTGAGGTTGATTTGCGCGCCGGCGGGCGCACCCTCATCAACCCGGAGAGTGCCAGTCTCGGCTTCCCGCGTGAGTGGGCCACCCAGGGCCGCTACGATGTGGGCTTGGGCCGGCTGGAACAGAAACGGGAATCCATTAACCGCGCCTTCTTCATCCCCATGCTGGATTTGTGGAGTGAGCGCAAAGCGCAGATGAGTGCCACAGAGGTCTATGCCCGTGAGAATGAGCGAGTCATGCTCTTTTCTCCCTCATTCACCCTGTTTACCAGTGATTTTCGCCCGCTCATGGAGCGAATTTTCGCCCTCCTTTTCCGCCTGGGCCGTTTCCCGCAACCGCCATCCACCGTTCTCAGCAAGGATGCCATGGGAGAAGATGTGGTGGAAGTACCGCACGTTGTCTACCAAGGCCGCATTGCCCAGGTCATGCGCCGCTTGCAGTCAGAGGGTATTGAACGCACGCTTCGGCGGCTTCAGGAGCTCTCCGGGCTGGATGCCGCCGTGGCGGATCATGTGGATTTGGACAAAACATTCCGCCTCTCCGCCAGATTGGACGGCGTGCCAGAGGAGCT
This sequence comes from Akkermansia sp., assembly GCA_017398765.1. Taxonomy (GTDB): domain Bacteria; phylum Verrucomicrobiota; class Verrucomicrobiia; order Verrucomicrobiales; family Akkermansiaceae; genus Akkermansia. The sequence goes on along the minus strand of JAFQEY010000042.1, from coordinate 11,245 downwards.
GCTGCGCCCGCAAGCCGCCGTCAAACGGCTCCGCCGCCAACGGGAGCAGCAACTCAGCACCGCCCTGCAACAACAAGCTCAACCCACCGCTTTGACATGATACCCAACCGCCGCCAACTCACCCGCCAGGAGCAGGAGCAGAGGGAGGAACGCCGCCGCCTCAGAGAGCTCTTCCATACCCCGCTCGGGCAACAGGTCCTGGCTGACCTTGAGCGCAGATTTGAGATTCACCTGCCCGTCTTTCAGGGTAAGCCGGGCTCCTATGACCCGCTGGATGCCATGCGCCGCGATGCCCACCGAGAAGTTTTCCTCGTTATCCGCCACCGTCTCAACCTGGCGGAGAGCGAGGCAAATACAACAACCATACACACAACAGAAGAAGATGATGAATCAACATAATACAGATACCCCCCCGGACTATGCTCCCGCCGGGGACTCAAGCCAAATCCACACCCCTGAGGGGGCCGGGTATTCCGCCCCGGAGGAGAGACTCCCTACCGCCGCAGCTGAATTCTCCCTTCCGGACGCACCCATCATGGCAGCTGACGGTACTTTTGCGCCGGATTGGTACAAGCGTTTTGACGAGTTGGAACCATACGGTGCCACGCTCGCCAAGTTCCGCCGCCCGGAAGCTCTGGCCAAGAGTTACGCCCACCTGGAACGCCTCAAGGGGTATCCGGACACAGCAGACTCGCGCCGCATGGCCGCATTCCGCGCCGCCGTGGGGCTGCCGGACTCTGCTGAGCAATTCAGTCTCTCTCGGCCGGAGGACACCCCGGACGAGCTCTGGAACCCCGCTCTGGTGCAGAGCATGGCCCAAGTGGCATACGAATACGGCGTGCCTCCCAAAGCCATGGAAGCCATGTGTAAACGCTACGCCGCAGAAGGCCGCCGATTCATGCAGGAAATGCAGCAGCAGCAGGAAGAGGAAATCCGCAAAGCTGATGCTCAGCTGCAGGAGCTCTGGGGAACTCATTATGAGGACAACCTCCGCACGGTCAGTGCTTTCCTGCACACCATGGGAGAACGCGCCGGGGTGGATTCCGAGCAACTGATGCAGCACCCGGCGCTCCGCGCCAACCCGGAATTCGCCCGACTCATGTTAGAAGCAGCCACGCTCATGCAGGAGGCTCCGCTCCGCACCGGTGCCGCCGCTGATGGGAAGCAGGAGGCCTACCGTATCGCGCATGACCCCGCCCACCCCCTGCACGAGGCTTACATGCGCACCAACCACCCCCGGCACAGCTTCGCCAATGAGCAATATGACCGCCTGGCTTTCGGGCACCGACTATAATTCATCTCATGGATTATTCATAGTTGTCTCCCCCCCTCCACGCTCCGGCGTAGAGGGGGGCAGTTATTGTACGCTCCAAAAAGCAAGGCTCTCTTCAGCCCGTTTCAGGAACAGGGGTAATAGAATTTCGGCTCAGAGAGCATACAGAACTCTCTGAGCCGAAATGTTATCCGGCCGTGCAGCCGCAGCCCGGCAGACACAGGGTCATTGATTTGCCTTATCCCGGCAGCAGTGGTGCCGGTGGTTGCCCCGGCGCAGCTCATTCACCCACAACAGCGTAAGCCCCACGGTGAGCCCCAGCAGCACCACGGCATTGGCAGCCCCCATGGCTACCTTACAGCAACGTCGGTTATGCTTGTCCTCCATCCAATGCCGGACTTGCTGCCCCGCATCTGCCACTTTTTCCTTTATTGATTCGGTGTCCATGCAGCTGTGACTCACCGCAGCCGCCGGAGCATCAAAAACCTATAGGAATAACACCCCCTTGCAACATTTACTCGCGGCGCGCTTTCCGGCAGCAGAAACACACCGGGAATCGGAGTATTTTCTGCTCCCCTGCTGCATCTGTGTACATACCGGGAAAGAATACCTCCTGAACAAAGAAAGCCCCGTCAGGATGCGCTTCAAACACACCGTAGCTGAAACTGAACTGCGGGTACACCGCGCGGATATAATCTGCAATCAAGCGTTTCTTCAGCGCATCAGAATCATCATCATCCGCCGGAGCTTCCGTCAGCGGCAGCAGGACTACGGCACTCTGCGTATCCGCACCATTACCGCCGGCATAGGCATCCGGGTGCGCCGCCATGAACGCCGCGTGTCTTTCCGCGGCTTCCGCGCGTATTGCCTCTGCCTGTCGCTGCGCCTGGGCAGGCAAGGCTTCCGCTGAGCGGGGCATGGCCAGATGCATCATGATATAGTGCGCGGTTTCCTCATGCAGCAGACAGGGCAGCTGCGCAGACTGTATCAGCAGGTGGTACGCAAGAGCCTCACTCGTCCACACCAACTCGGCAAAAGCATCACTCTCTCCCAGCTTACGCAGTTCCCGGAAAATCTGTTGAATGCGTTTCAACTGTTGCTGTGCCTGCGGCGTATCCGGCACAGCCTCGGCAGCCCGAAGAGCCTGCGTGTGCACATGGTACTTCTGAACCGCCGCACTGATTTCGGGCAGAGCCGCCGCCACCTCCTCCTCCGTCCGGAGATTTCGGAGACACATCAGCAGCTCCTCCAATGCGGCTCCTGCCTGTTGGAAATGCAGCCCGGTCGCTGTCTCGCATACCGCGCTTTCCGTGGCTTTGCCCGCGCTCTCACTCGCAGCGGCGCAACTTACAGATAATATACACCCCAGCAGGTACACCGGGCATAGAAATATTTTTTTCATAGTAAGAATTCGGTCAATGGGTCAGCAGAGCCTGCACACAGCGGCGGCACACCTCATCCCAATTCGGAAATTCCGGGCACTCAAACGGCACCGTGCCGTCATAGTTGCCATTGGCCACGCGGATAAACGCCGCCTCATCATCATTCGGGAAAAGATACTGCCCCGGCAGGTTTTCGTGCATCCCGCCCAAATCTGATGCAATGCAGGGAACCCCGTTGCGCAAACTTTCCACAGGTGGCATCCCATAACTCTCATAATCAGATATGTAGACAACCATACGGCACTTTGTGCGCACCAGCTCACTCAGCTCTGCAAACGGCAACCTTTTGTGGTGTATCCAGTTTTTCCCGGGTAGCTCAAAGGAATCCGGCAAGGAACCCACCAAATGCACGCGAATCGCATCAGCATCTGCCCGCTGCGCCAACCACGCAGAAATGCGGGCAACCACCAAATCCATGCGTTTATGCGGAAAAGTAGAGGCATAGGTCAGTATATCCTTTCGGCTCAGACGCTCTGTCGGCTCCTGCGGGGGGCTATCGAAACCCACCCCTATCGGGGCAATTTTCGCACGCGGCTCATGCGCCAATATGCGTGACTGATTGAACCGACTATGCGTCAGCACCACATCTGACAACCGCATGGCAAGCCGAGACAAGCGCCTGAAGTACAGCAACTCATGCCGGGGAAACGCCTTATCCCTTATCTCGGCCGGCTTGTTCTCATAATATTCCCACCCGACATCATGCACATAGCAGGCCAACTTTGTTTTTCCCAAACACGGAAAAAAAGGCGGGAAACCCTTCGGCAAAATCAACCAATCCGGGGAAAGGCGGCGTACATACGCACTCAATCCGAACTGATCCCACCACACTCGTGCAAATCGCCGTGGAACAGGCTTGTCTAACAAGTGTACATGCACATGGGCCGGGCATTCTGCAAACGCCTCGCGGCATTCATCATTACCCAAAATATGCAATTCCTTCACCTCCGGGCATTTCATCAACCCCTTTGCCAACCCCATTGATATATTGAATATACCCATGGATTTGGTGCGTAGAAAACTCTGGTCAGTCAATGCTATAGCGACCTTCATACGCGCGGAATTCTACCGCACCCGGCAATATCAGTCAAGACTAAAGACCGCCGAGCCCGGAGAATCCGCCTGCACATGCGCCTGCTACCCGGGCAGATAATCAATGCCCGGGCTTAAGCCCCAGAATGGTATTACGGGCTTCCTGTCGCTCACGGGAGAGCTGTTCTTCCGTCGCACCAAGCACCTGCAGCACATGCGTTGCCATGGAAAGAGAAGCCTCCGCCTCACCGGAGAAGACCACATTGCGGTCATGCGCCATCAGCTCTCGTGCCGTGCGGATATAAGAGGTGTTGGCCACCACGCGGATTTCCGGGTTGAGCTCACGGGCGGTAGCTGTTATTTCCGTGGAGGGAGCCCCGGGGGCGGATATGACAATCGCCACCGCTTTCTCCACCCCGGCGGTTTTCAGGATATGGCGCAGCCGAGCATCCCCAAGAATAGCGGGTATCTTCTCTGCCGCCAGGCGGTTCACCGTGTCAATATTCATCTCAATAATGACCACCTCCATATCATACTTACGGAAAATACCCGTCAGCAGCTGCCCGCAGGGACCGTAACCCACCACAATAATGCGGTGGCGATCCTCGCCCGGCGGGGGAATCAAATCATTTTCCCCGCGCTTTGGCAACCCGATACCGCGCTTCTCCAGAGCAGAAATGAAAGCGGGCACAAAACGATAACAGGCGGCATTAATGGTAATGGAAATAATGGCCACACCGGTAATGACGTTAACCGCCGACATCGGCATCAACTTATACGTCCCCGCCACCAACGTAGCAAGAATGAAAGAAAATTCACCAATCTGAGAGAGAGAACCGCCCACCAGCATAGCCTTGCGCACAGATTTCCCCAGCATCCGCACAATACAGAAAGCCCCCAGCGGCTTCACCACCATCGTGGCAAACAGCGTTGCCAATGCCAGCGGCCAGTACTCCAGCAAACCACCGAAACTGAACCCCATGCCCACCGACACGAAGAAAAGCACGGCAAAAGCATCGCGCATCGGCAACGCATCGGACGCGGCACGACTGGCAAACTTACTCTGCCCCACCACCATGCCGGACAGGAACGCGCCGAACTCCATGGACGCATTGAACACCTTGGCTGACAACACAGCAATACCCAGCGCAGACACCAACACCGTGAGGGTAAACAGCTCACCGGAGGCACTCCGAGCCACATAAGTAAAAATGGTGCGCATCAGCTTGCGTGCCACGAGGGTGACCACCAGCACAAGCCCGGTCAGCTTGATAATCATCCACACCAGAGCCTCACCCAGACTCTGCCCGCTGTCACCAAACAGCACAGGCAGCAGCACCAGCAGCACAATGGTGAACATATCCTCCACCACCAGCCAACCCAAAGCCGTATAGCCCGCAGGAGTCTGCATCACGCGGTTATCCGTGAGCACGCGGGTAAGCACCACAGTACTGCTCACGCAAATGCAGAGCCCGAACATAAGGCAGCTGCGCCACGTTGGCTGCCCTATACCGAAAAGAAAATAGCCCGCTGCGCCCGCCAGCGTGACCAGAAGCATGCACACCAAAGCCCCGGGCACCGCCACCCGCTGCACCGCCAGCAAATCCTTGAAATGGAACTGCAGCCCCACACCAAACAGGAGCAGCACCACACCAATGTGGGAGAAATCCTCCACCACATGACCATCCACCGGCTCACCCCACCAGGGCTGTGCCGCAATCATGCCGGCTACCAAATAACCCACCAGCGGCGAAAGCTTACAGCGTTGCGCCAGAATACCCAGTAACAAAGCCAGTGTCAGACCGACAACGAGAGTAAATATCATAATCGTAATAAACAGGTAAAATAGTTTATTCCTGCAGGTACGGAAGCTCACCCGCCAGTTTGCGGCGCATGTGGTTGCGCTCACGCACCACCTGCTCATCCGGCGCACCGAAAGAGTGCAGCAGATAACCGCCCATAGAGAGCGCCAACTCCTCCTCCCCGGAGAACACAGCCCGCGCCCCCTTACTGCGCATCTGCTGCGCATTGCGGATAAAGTGCGTAGCCGCTATCACCCCAATATTCGGATTCAGCGCACGCGCCGCCTCCGCTATCTCATCCGCCGGGGCAGAGGTCACTGACACCACAATTGCCTCTGACTCCTCCACTCCTGCTGCCTGCAGCAGAGAGCGCAACCGCGCATCGCCATGAATAACAGGAACCCCTTCCTTCTGCAGCCGGGTCACGGTATCGACATTCATTTCAATGACCACCACCTCAATATTGTTGCGCCGCAGAATGTCCGATGTAATCTCACCGCACGGCCCATACCCCACCACAATGACACGCTGCACCTCCGACGTGGGCGGCGCGACCACATCACTCTGCGCAGACGTCACCACCCCTATACCGCGTGCCTCCATGCGCCGAATGAGACCCGGCACAAAACGATACAACGCCGCATTGAGCGTGATAGTGATTATGGCTACACCGGTTATGACATTGGCGGCAGCCGGCGTCATCAACTTGTATGTTCCGGCGGCCAAAGCCGCCAGAATAAAGGAAAACTCACCAATCTGAGAAAGAGACGTGCCGACAATGACCCCCAGACTGCCGGGACGCCCCAGCATACGAATGACAAAATACGCCGAAATCGGCTTAAACAGCAGCGTAAACAGCACCGTTCCCAGTGCCAGCGGCCAGCTCTCCACGATACCGCTGATATTGAACCCCATGCCTACAGATACAAAGAACAACACCGCAAATGCATGCCGCATCGGCAACGCATCTGTAGCGGCGCGACTGGCAAACTTGCTTTGCCCCACCACCATACCGGACAAAAACGCGCCGAACTCCATAGACGCATTGAAAACCTGCGCAGACAGCACCGCTATCCCCAGCGCAAACACCAACACCGCCAGCGTAAACAATTCATCCGAACTGTGGCGGGAAACATACGTCAGCACACGGGCAATCACCTTGCGCCCCAGATACGCCACACAGAACACCATAGCCACCAGCTTCAGCGACATCCACCCCAATGCCGTCCAGACACTCTGCGTACCCCCACCGAACAACACCGGAAGCAGCACCAGCATGACAATGGTAAAAATATCCTCCACCACCAGCCAGCCCAGAGCCGTATGCCCGGAGGGAGTCTGCAGCAAGCGGTTCTCAGAAAGCACTCGCGTAAGCACCACGGTACTGCTCACACACACACACATTCCGAACATCACCCCGCCCAACCAGTCCGCACCTGCTCCCCCCAGCAGATAATAAACCACAGCCCCCAACCCCGTCCACAGCACCATACAGATACACGAACCGGGCAATGCCACCCTACGCACCGCCAGCAAATCCTTGAAATGAAAATGCAACCCTACACCAAACAACAACAGAGCCACACCGATATGCGAAAACTCCTCCACAATGTGACTATCCACAGGATGCCCCCACCAGGGTTGCGCCGCCAGCATCCCCGCCACCAGATACCCCACCAGTGGCGACAGTCGCAACTGCTGCGCCAACATCCCCAACGCCAGAGCCAAAGTCAACCCTATAACCAACGTAATAATCATGTTCGCTTTCTCTGAATATGGTATATAAGTCAGCGACAACACCACCTTGTCACCACCCGACAGATTACCACCTCTTCCCCTACCCTGTCAACGCATTTCCGAGACAAACACCCCACTCTGCCCGGAATACAGAAAAATCGCACACAAATTCCCCCACTAATCTCCATGCCCCTCCCGCCGGGCTGACAAACTCTATCAGAGCCCCGTGGGGGGCGATATAGGGTAGCCCGGGTGTGGAGCCGCGTCAGCGGCGTAACCCCGGGGCATCCGGAACAAACAAAACCGGAACCCCGAGAGGGGTGGTATAATGCGGGGGCGCGGTCTTAACGTAGAATGTAACCATGAGCACCATGAGACGGAACTGGGCCAAGGAAACCGCTGTAACTCAATACGCCGCATTATACCACCCCTGCCGGGGTTCATCTATATATTCCGGCATATTCCCCGGGATTCCGCTGCCAAAGCAGCTCCATCGCCGGGCTATTTTATATCGCCCCTCAACCGGGGCTCCGGATTCCGCAGCCCGCCGGGCTGCCAAATTCGTTCACTACCGCCGGCACGGCGGTAATTTCGCTATCCTCGCAGAGGATAATTTCGCTCATGGCTCCGGCCATGAATTTCGCTGCCCGTCAGGGCAATTTCGCGTGCGGGCTTGCCCGCACATCTTCCCCCTCAATTTCCCATTTATCCTTTACCGTACGATATACCAGGGCTGCCGTACTCTATCACTACCGCCGATTCGGCTCATTTTCATGTTGCGCGGCAACGTTTCACTGCGCCGCCGGGGCCTTTTCTCTTTTCTCCTCTCCGCTGATATTGCTTTTTTCATTCGGCAAGCCGTATTCCTGTATCAGCGCACACTCTCGCTCCAGATTCTTTTTCTCCTGCTCCTGCATTTCTTTTTGCAGGGCTATATCTTCATCATACAGTGCCTTGATTCCGTCTGCCTCACACACTCCCTGGCGGCGGCGAAAGACCAGATAATCCTCCGTGCTGCGCTTCCAGTCATCGTATGCTTTCCAGCTCTCCAGCAGCAACTGCATCTTGTTGCGGTACTCATGCATCTTCTGCGTCAGCTCCTGCTGCACCAGGCGGTAATTCTCCCGCGCCATGGCCCACTCGCTCCATACCTCCATGCGCGTATCCAGCTGCAGATAGGTGTTGAGATTCATCCGCACATCCGTTTCTCCGCTCAGAAAGCCTTCCGTGGTGCCGCCGCTCACGGAAAACAGGCTCGGACTGTAAAAATTCACCCGGGCTGACGGCAGGTAATGCACCGCCACTCCCAGCTTCTGCAATCGGGCGGCCTCCAGGGCCAGGGCCATCTGGGTCTGCGTCAGCGCATCGGGCACTTTTGCCTTTTCCCGGTATACCGGCCAGTTGATACGCGGCAGCGTGGCGGCGTTGGGCTGCCAGCGGGCCGTATAATCGTTCAGCAGGGCGCAGAGCTGCTGCGTTTTTTCGCGGCTCTGCAGGGCGCGTTCCTGCTCCCGCAGCTTTTTATCTGCCAGCCGGGATGCCGTGGCGGCATCTTCTGTGCCGCGTTTGCGATGCTCCAGTCCGGCTTCCCGGAAGCTCTGCCAGAGCTTGGCCACCAGTTCACGCCGCTTTTGCTCCAGATCCTTTTCTGCCTTGAACAGGGCCAGCTCCGCCGTGTAGTGGTCTACCGGCAGCCGCAGCAAATCCGGCAGGCTGAAAATGATATTCACGTCAAAGTTCGAGTAGTCGGAATAGTTCCGCCCCTTGCTTTTCATCAGGGCGGTGTTGAAGTAGTATCCTATATCCACCAGCGGGATGAATTGGCGGTACACGCGGTCGCGCCGGTTCTGTGCTTCTTTCACGCTTTGGCGTGCGCGCTGCATCTCCAGGTTCTGCTTCTCCAGCAGAGCCATGGCTCGCTCCCAGCTCAGGCTGCGCACCGGCAGCTGCTCCCAATCCGGCAGTTTGCGGTAGTGTTCCATCAGCTCCGCCTGCGCGTCTCCCACACGCTCTGTCACGGAGCAGCCGCTCAACAGCACCGGCAGCACTGCTGCCGCCACGGCGGGCCATATCCTGGATATAATCTTGTTCATGTCTCCTTACTTGAGTACTTTTCCTATCGGGCGGCACGCCGCGATTCCTATGGGGATGCTGGAGATGAGCACACAGATGCCGAAGGCCAGCAGAAAGGTGCGGATGTCGTTCTCCAGCTCCCACAGCGTCAGGGTGATATCCGGGCTCTTGTAGAGCACGCGCGTGATGTAATCTCTCACGCCCCACACCGCGGCCAGCGATGCCGCAAAGCCCAGGGCCACCAGCACCGCGTTCTCTATGATGAAGCTCACGAAGAGCAGGAAGCGGTTAATCCCGAAGCTGCCGATGAGCGCGTAGATGTAGCGGTTCTGCTGGAACTCCAGCGAGGAGATGCTGGTGAGCAGCAGGCAGATGATGGCGGAGATTCCCAGGGTTATCCACACGCGGAAGCTGTATTGCGTGCTCTCCAGCTCTCCCAGTTGCTCCAGCAGCTTGCCGCTGCTCAGGATATTGATGCGCCTCTTGTCCAGCTTGCCCAGCAGGCTCAGCGCACTCTCCTGTGCCTGCACCTGTTCTGCCGTGGGGTTTTTCATCCTCAGCACATAGCGGCGCATGTAGCCGTTTTGCCAGATGTTGTTCAGGCTGCCGTAGGGGATGAATACTGCGCCCTCCCGGTACAGCCGCCGCAGGATGCCCGCCTGTTTCTCCGGAATGGTGACAGCTCGCAGGCTGTAGCCGTCCAGGTTCACTTCCTCCGGGCCAAGCTGCTGCACCGGGGCTGTTGGCAGCAGGTACATCCCGTTGCTCTCCGTGCGGGGGAAAAGCCCCGTACACATCGGCATGTATTCCACCAGGCTGTAGCGTTGCTCCCCCAGCCTGACGGAGACAAAGGCCTCATGAAACAGGTACAAATCATAAAGCTCCGGGCATGCCTGCACCGTCTCATGACCGCTGCGGTGCACACTCTCACGATCCATGTATTCGGTTGCCACCACCAGGTTGGCCCCGCTGCGGTGAATCCGCTGCCGCAGCACTTTGACCGATATCACGTAGCTGCTCAGGAAGATGAGCCCGCACAAGCTCAGAAAGAACACCACGGACAGCCGCGCCAGAGGACTCGACAGGCGCGTGAACCACCGGTAGACGGTATCACGCGCCAGATAAAAGATAATCAGCAGTGTCCCCCACATGGATTACGGCTTCTTTTTCAGGCAGATATGGGTTTCTCCCGTAAAGACGATTTCATACGCCGGGCGCAGTGCCGCCACCAGCTCCTCCCAGGATTCAAAGGAGCGCGTTCCCGCCTCTGCCGCCAGAGCGTGCTTGTGCAGGTACTGCAGCTCCTCCCCCTCCTGCGCCAGATAATGCAGCTCTGCCACAGTGTTGGCCCCCACCATGTCCCAGGCGGTGCTCCGGTCTGTCTCCTCCAGCGCAAAGTAATACACCAGCGTCTCCTGCCTGTTGCGCTGCTCCACCTTTTTGTGGTGCCAGCGTGCTTCCAGATATTTGCCGCCGCCCAGATCCAACTTCAGCATCAGCCGCTCCGCGGGCAGCTTCACCACCTCCGCCTCCTGCGGGGTCACCGCCACATACAGCTGCGCGTCATCCACCGCCGTGAGCAGCGGCCCGGTCTGCGCCACCGGCATGCTGCTCTCCTCCCCGGCGGGGGGGCTGATGTGGTACTGCACCCGCCCGTCAAAGGGCATGCGCACCTCGCGCAGCTCCTTTTTCTTGTCAAAAGCCTGTTGCAACTTCTCGTTGCTGATACGCACCCGCTCCTCCTGCACCGCTATCTGCTCATTGAGCAGGGCGAGAGCCCGCTCATCCGCCTGCGCCTTGAAACGCGCCTCCATAAACTGCCGCCGCTCCGCCGGCTGCGCCATGATAAACTCCAGCTCCTCCCGCTGCCGCCGCAGCTTCAGCAG